>CAHJWV010000101.1 GCA_903643055.1 Burkholderiales bacterium
TCTATCGGTACTTCGTTCAGAAGACCCAGATACTCGAAATCTTCGAGCGGCTTGAATTGCAGATTGCGATACAGCGCCGGTGCAGTCGCTATGCCGATGTGCGTGAGCAGCAGGGTATAGCCGTCGGGCGCGGCCTTGGCCACCTTGGCGGCGCCCAGCGTACCGCCGGCTCCCGCGACGTTATCGATCACGATGGCCTGGCCTCCCAGCGGTTTGCGCACGGCCTCGGCGAAATCGCGAGCTACCTTGTCGGTCGGGCCGCCGGCAGAAAAGGGCACGACGATGGTGATCGGCTTGTCCGGATATTCTGCGAACGCGGCGGTTGCCATGAGTGCGGCTGCGCTGGCCAACAATAGCTTCTTCATGGGGGGCTCCCTTTGGGATGAGGTTGAAGGCTGCGATGCTAAGGAAGCGCAAGCCTTCTGCCAACACGGAAAGTACGTAATTGCGAAGCGGTCTTTCGGCGGCGGATCAGCGAATCGAACGTCTGCTCATGCTGCAAATTCAGTTCGATGATTTGATGCTCGCGTTCCGAGCCACCCCGCCATGCCCGATCTTCTGGTCAAGCTCTATCAATTGCCGCCGATCGAGCCTGTGCTGGCTCAGGTAGGGGCTGACGGTGTCACGTTGCGCCGTGCGCTCGCGCCAGAAAAACCCCAGGTACTGGCCTGGGTGGGGTCTCATTGGCCTGTTTGGGGGCCCGAGGTCGAGGTGGCCTTCTCACGCTTGCCGGTTTCATGCGTGATCGCGTTGCGCAACGAAGCGCTCGTGGGCTTTGCGTGTCATGACGTGACTTGCCGCAATTTCTTCGGGCCCGAGGGTGTCATCGACGCTGAGCAGGGGCGGGGGATCGGCCGGGCCTTGCTGTTGTCGGTGCTCCATGCTCAACATGCACAAGGTTATGCCTACAGTGTCATCGGCGCAGCGGGGCCGGTGGATTTCTATGTCAAGTCGGTCGGTGCCATGCCGATTGCGGGTTCCGACCCCGGCCTATACGCCGGCATGCTGCGCGCGAAGCCGCGCAATCCACCGCCTTGAGTCACGTGGCGGGATCGGGCTGGCGATAGCTGCCCGCCAGCCCGAGCAGATGGGCCCGGGAGGGCTGATCGAGATAAGGTAGCAGCAGGCTCAGTACATGAGACGCGCCGCGAAACAGGGCCACGCCAGCACTTTCCGGCTCCAGCGCATGGCGAGGGTCACGGACAAATTCGTAGCTCAGCCAATAAGTCAGCAAGACGACCATGACCGTGGCCAGAGGTTCGGCCTCACGGGCACCGATCTGCAAGGCCTGGCCGTATTGCAACCCTTCGATGACGCTGCGCACGGCCCGCGATTTGTTTTTCAGGATCAACTGGAACTGAGTTTCCAGCAAGCGGTTGCGGCTCAGCAGATCGTTCAGGTCGCGGTAGAGAAAGCGGTATTGCCAGATCGTCTCGAACAGCATGTGAAAGAACAGCCAGGCATCTTCGACGTTGCGCACCTCATCGGCCGCGTTCAGCAAGGTTTCAAGCTCGCTTTGGTAACGCGTAAAGAGCGCATTGACCAGCGCATCCTTCGATGGGTAGTGGTAATACAGGTTGCCCGGGCTGATCTGCAATTCGGCCGAGATGACGGTGGTCGACACGTTCGGCTCGCCATAGCGGTTGAACAGCGCCAAGGTGGCCTCGAGGATTCGCTGCGCCGTGCGTCGTGGCTTCTTCGGTGCAGTGGCCATTGTGTTGTCGGGTGATCAGCGGGTCTCTCGGGTCCAATATCTCGGACCAATCTAGCACCAGATCCTTGCGAGCTGCATGGCGTAAAGCCCAGGGTCAGCGCAAAACACAGGCGCTGCCTACAATCCCGCCCCTCATGCCTGCCATCTCGTTCAAAAACGTCAGCAAGACCTATCGATCGGCCGGCCGTGAAGTGCGCGCGCTGTACGAGGTTGCGTTTGATATCCAGCCCGGCGAATTCTTCGGTTTGCTCGGCCCCAACGGCGCCGGCAAGACGACGCTGATCAGCATCCTGGCCGGCTTGTCGCGTGCCACCAGTGGCCGTGTCGAGGTGCTCGGCCATGACGTGGTGAATGACTTCGCCGCCGCACGCCGCAGCTTGGGCATCGTCCCGCAGGAGTTGGTGTTCGACCCGTTCTTCTCGGTTCGTGAAGCGTTGGTTATCCAGAGCGGCTACTTTGGCGTGAAGAACAACGGCGCCTGGATCGACGAGTTGCTGCAAGGCCTGGGTTTGGCCGACAAAGCCGATGCCAACATGCGCCAGCTCTCGGGCGGCATGAAGCGCCGCGTGCTGGTCGCGCAGGCGCTGGTACATCGCCCGCCGGTGATCGTGCTCGATGAGCCGACTGCGGGCGTTGACGTGGAATTGCGCCAGACGCTGTGGCAATTCGTGTCGCGGCTCAACAAGGAAGGCCACACGGTGCTGCTGACCACGCATTACCTGGAAGAGGCGGAAGCGCTCTGTGGCCGTCTGGCGATGCTCAAGCAAGGCAGCGTGGTGGCGCTCGATCGCACGTCAGCGCTCTTGGCCGGCACCGCCAGCACGATGATGCGATTCAAGATGGATGCGCCATTGCCGCCACAACTGGCAGCGCAATCGCGCGTGACCGGGCGGGTGGTTCAGGTCACGGCGCACGATGCAGCCGAAGTCGAGCAGGTGCTGGGCATCCTGCGCGCGGCAGGTTGTCAGCCTGAAGACCTGGAGATCGGGCGGGCCGACCTGGAAGACGTGTTCCTTGAAATCATGCAAGGCCCCGCCGTCACGCTCGATCAAGTGAAGGTGGCGACATGACCGGCCCTTCATCAAACATGTCGCTGCTGTCAGGCAGATCGGAAGAGCGTCGTGTAGGGAAAGAGTGTAGATCTCGGTGGTCGCCGTATCATTAAAAAAAA
>CAHJWV010000102.1 GCA_903643055.1 Burkholderiales bacterium
AGTTCACGGGCGTGGTTCTCATTCAGGCGGCGGACTGCGTTCTGGTCGTTGTCGAGGTAGCGAAGCATGGCCGGGTGCCTGACGACCGCACCGAGCAGGTCGCGGAAGCGCCCCAGGGCATGGGGGCGCAGTGCGGATTCTTCATAGTCGCCCAACATCGCGCGCACATTGCTCTTGGCTTGATGCACGTTGAAATGGTTGAACCAGAACCAGCTCATGTGCGCATGCAGCTGCTCCCCGGAATACACGGCACGCAGCAAGTGCCGCGTTGCGGCTTCGCGTGCCCATCTCGTGAGCTCTTTCTGATAAGCCTGCTGGGCGGTCTTCCGGCCTTCTTCGGTTGGCAAGGCCTCTCCTGTCTTGCGCATTTGCTCCATCTCTTTGAGCAGTGCGGGAAGCGTGACCTTCTGGACCTTCAGTGCGTCGATCTGGGCCTGCACGAGCGGCGGCAGCGCTGTGCTTCCAGTCGCGCGAAGTTGCTCGTCGACATACCGCTCATAGCCGATCTCGGCGGCGCGATCGAGGGCGTTGAGGGTGGCGCTCCAGCTGAGCCGATGAATCACACGATACAAGCTGGCACGCGATGCCGGCATCGCGATCACTTCGTGGCTATCCACCGCCATTGAAGGGTTCGACTCACAACCCGGCAGGCCGTGAGCGGCCAGCGCCGCCGCACCGCCCATCAACAGCAACCGGCGTTTAGGCTGCTGTGTCATCGAGGGCGGTTGAGCGGGTTGGGGCATGACGAGGACCCTTGTGAACCCTTCGATCCGCAGATCGGGCGAAGGGCATCAATCTCTAACCAACGCCCGACCCAAGGGTTCAGTTGACCGGGTTGTCGCGCAACGCGCGACCGGCGTCAGACGGCATTGAGCAATCCCTTGGTTTCGATGAAGGCGATGACTTCATCGAGGCCCGCCTGGGTTTTCAAGTTGCTCATCACGAACGGGCGCGTGCCCTGTGCATGGGTGCGCATGCAGCGGGTATCGGCTTCCATCACTTCCAGGCTGGCGCCGACATAGGGAGCGAGGTCAATCTTGTTGATGACGAAAAGGTCGCTCTTCGTGATGCCGGGACCGCCCTTGCGCGGAATTTTTTCGCCAGCTGCCACGTCGATCACATAGATGGTCAGGTCCGAGAGTTCGGGGCTGAAGGTGGCTGCGAGGTTGTCACCGCCCGACTCGATGAAGACGATGTCGGCATCTGGGAATTTCTGCAGCATGCGATCGACAGCTTCGAGGTTGATCGATGCATCTTCGCGGATGGCAGTGTGAGGGCAGCCGCCGGTCTCGACGCCCATGATGCGTTCGGCCTCCAAGGCGCCGGCCACCGTCAGTAGGCGCTGGTCTTCCTTGGTGTAGATGTCGTTGGTAACGACGACGAGGTCATAGCGCTCACGCATGCGCTTGCACAACATTTCAACCAAGGTGGTCTTGCCCGAGCCCACCGGGCCGCCAACGCCCACACGCAGCGGCGGAAGTTTCTTCTTGCGGCCGGGGATGGAGTGCAGAGGGCTCATGGCGGACGGGTGCTTGGGAAGGTCTGGCGAGTGTATCGATCCCATCTCCCTAGCGATCCCCCAACGCTCAGAGATCAGATGGCGATGCCACCATCAGGGTCGAGCCATCGCCAGGGCGGGGCCGGCCGTCTCTTTCGGGTGACCAGGCAGGTCTGCTGTGCTTGTTCCTGTACTGCCCGAGCCGGATGAAGATCCTTGGCCCTTGCCCGTGGCGGCGTTGCCGCTGTTGCCGCCGCAAGCCACAGCGAGATCGTTGCTGCGATCGGAGACGACCACAACAGTCAATGAAACGATGGATAACGGCCTGTTGTAGCGTTGCTGGTGCGCCGCGGTTGGCATTGGTGCGCCTCAGCACGGCATTGATGCGGACCACCAATCACGAGCCTGAAGCGGACTGGCAAGGTAGGTCGTCGTCGGAGCAGAGTTCCAGCTCAATGATTCGGCTCGCTGGGCCGGCCTGGGCCTTCAACATGACGACCGATAAGGATGACGTCTTGCCACCCCCAGCGGCACAGATGGAGGCCATGCGCACCGGGCAGTATCAGATCGAGTGACAGAACGTCGAACGAATTGCTCGGGGCGTAGGTTTGGCTGACAAGGTTCTCGTCGCAAGCCGACGCTGCCGTCCATCGCAGTGACGCGGAAGCTGAAGCCTTGCATAAAGCGCCACCCCGAATCGTCGTTAACGAGAAGAACGTTAACCACGCGACAGGATGTCGCGCGCTGCTGTTTTGAAAGGAGAAAAGGCGCCGAACAGAGATGCTGCCGACGCCCCTGGCGCTTACGTTGAACCGGTTTGTGGCTCAGGCCCGTGACAGTTCTGAGGGTGGCGGCTCTCGCCGGTAAACCTCCATTAAAAGGTCACGGATCTTCGTTGGATGGAATCGAAGATGAGCTTCTTCGCGTGCAGCAGAACCAACTTGCTGACGCAATTCAGATGAATCTACAAGACGCACGATGTTCGCAAGCATCTCGGATTCGCTGTTACACAAAAAGCCAGTTTCACCATCGCGAATCACCAAGCGATGCTGTGGCGTATCCCACGCGACACACGGCAGCCCGGCAGCCATGGCCTCGGTGAGGTACGAAGGGAAACCCGTGTGGCCGCGATGAGCGACGTAAAGCCATGCTGCCGGCAACTTCACGGCGCGATCGGTCGGTGTATCGCCATCGAAGACGCCAACGTTGGCCGCCTTCAATCGGGCGCGAGATTCTTTGTCGACTCCACCAACCCAGTTGAAGCTGAGTGCAAGCGATTCTTCACCGAGCAACACGGCCATTTGCGCGAACATCGCCGCTGTCACTGGCTCATTGGCGCGGCCAGTGGTCACGACCAGAGGTCGGCGCGACTCGCGGCGTTCCAGATCGAAGAAGCTCACGTCAACTGCATGCTCCAGCATGGGAATGGGTTGCTGCGCGGTGGCGCGTGTGGATGCGTCGGTCAGCAGGCCGGCCGATGCCGTTTGTTGCCGAGCGCGGCGCGAGATGGGCCAAAGCGCCCAGCGCAAAAAAGTGCTGATGCCTTTCACGACCCAGAGAGATTTGGAGCCTTGGGGGGAGAACAAAATTTTGGGAGACAAACCACTGAACCAAACGGCGTAGACAGCGAGCAGGCAAGGCAGGAAGCCATGCAAATGAATTGCTGAGATTGAATGGGAGTTGGATTCGTCGCGCAAGCTTTGCAAGGCAAACCAAACTTGACGGACAAAGCCGGAACCATTCGGCGCAAGCACCAGCCGCACCGATGGGTTGAACTTGGGTAGCAACTGCTTATGAGGCGTATCAGTCACGAGGATAACTGTTTGAGGCACACCATTTTCTGCCAGAACATCGGTGGTCGGCCCGAGGAAGCCGAATGCCGGCTCCGTCAGCTTTCCAACCAGATGCACGACTGTTCCCTCGCTTCGCGCTACAGCCGCATTGGCCCTGTCCATCCTCAGCTCCTTAAGCTGCCTGGCTTTGCTGCAGCATGGATTGCGCCATGCGACTTGTTGCATCTGCAGAGTTCGAGACCGAAGGACAACCGGTCAGATTTACTTGGCACCTGCACCGTCGCGTGCAATCACGACCTTTACAGTCTTCAGCAAAATCTTCAGGTCGCCCAAAATTGATTGGCTGTCGATGTATTGCTCATCAAGGGCCACGCGCTCTTGATAGGTCGTGTTGTTGCGACCGCTGACCTGCCACAAGCCAGTCATTCCGGGGCGAACGCTTACATAGTGCCAACGGACGCGCCCATAACGGGTCAATTCGCCCACCGTGATGGGGCGCGGACCGACCAAACTCATTTCGCCACGCAGCACATTGAACAGCTGCGGCAGTTCGTCGAGGCTGGTTTTGCGCAGGAAGTGGCCAATGGGTGTGATGCGTGGATCATTCGACAGCTTCTGGTCGCGGTCCCATTCGGCGCGGGCTTCGGGGTTGCTGGCGAGCAGATCTGACAGCATCTGCTCTGAATTGATGTACATCGAACGGAACTTGAGGCAACGGAACAGCTTGCCCTTGTGGCCCACGCGATAGTGGCCAAAGAGTATCGGAGCGCCGTCTTTCTTTGCGATGAAGATGGCGACGACGAGCATGATCGGGCTCAGCAGCAGCAGCAAGATGGCGGCAGCGAACTGGTTGAAGCGCAGATGTGTTTGGTCAACCAGCCCTTTGTCTCGGCTGATGTGAGGGCGGGCCTGGATGGTGGCCAGCGTTTGCTGCGCAGCGGTTAGGGCCATGTGAGGCACTCCTTCAAGGCGTTGATTGTTGGCATTGTCCGTGCAACCATCGTGCCACTGCTGCACTGCAGCACGTTTCTGAATGTTTCATACAAGCGGTTTTTCCCATAAAAGTGCACGATTCATACTAGAGTCTGAGGGTTAATGCTCGTGTGTGAATGCGTGAAATATGTTTTGAAATTGCTCCGCTTTTGCCGGTAGGTTTTACATGTCGCTCACCCAATTACTGATCGTTCTGCGCGCCCGATGGGCCTCTGCCCTGATGGTGCTGATTGCCGTGGGGGCGATTGCCGTAGTGGTGAATTTGTTTTTACCCAAACGATATGCGGCCAGTGCCTCGGTGGTGCTCGACGTCAAATCGATGGATCCGATTGCGGGGGTCGTGTTGCCTGGCATGAACGCCTCGGGTTACATGGCGACGCAAGCCGATGTCATTCAGAGTCAGCGTGTTGCGATTCGCGCACTTCAATCGTTGAAGCTTGACGAGAAGCCCGAAATTCGGCGCAAGTGGCAGGAGAGTGCGGGCACGGAGAGCGACTTCATTGCATGGCTGGCCGATGTCATCATCAAAGACCTCGACGTCAAGCCATCACGTGAGTCCAACGTGTTGACGATCACCTATACCTCGGCCGATCCGAAGTTGGCAGCGCAGCTTGCCAATGCCTTCGTCTCGGCCTATGTGTCGACCACTCTGGATCTGCGTGTCGAGCCGGCCAAGCAGTACAGCAGCTTCTTTGATGAGCGCTCGAAGGCCAGCCGCGATGCACTGGAAGAAGCCCAGTCGCGGCTGTCGGCTTATCAGCAGAAGAACGGGATCATGGCCACCGAAGAGCGGCTGGATGTCGAGTCGACCCGCTTGAACGAGTTGTCGAGCCAGTTGGTGGCGCTTCAAGCGGTTGCCGATGAATCAACGGGTCGTCAGAACCAGATCGGCAGCAACGTCAATCAGCTCAGCGAGGTGCTGAACAACCCATTGATCGCCATGCTGAAAGGCGATCTCGCGCGGCAGGAGTCGCGGCTGACCGAACTGGTGTCGCGCCTGGGTGAGCAGAACCCTCAAGTGATTGAGTTGCGTGCGACGTTGACGCAAATGCGTGAGCGCATTGAAAGCGAAACGCGTCGCGTCGCTGGCGGCATCTCGGTCAATAACAGCGTGAATCAGGGGCGTCTGGCTCAGTTGCGAGCGGCGCTGGAAGAGCAGCGCGCGAAGATGCTGCGCCTCAAAGGGCAGCGTGATGAAGTCGCGGTGCTACAGCGTGATGTGCAGAACGCACAACGTGCTTACGACGCCGTGTCTACCCGCATGAGCCAGACCAGCATGGAAAGCCAGACTACGCAAACCAATGTCTCGGTGTTGAAAAACGCCACTCCGCCGCTGGCACCTTCCACACCACGCACCTCTTTGAATCTGGCCATCGCACTGGTCTTGGGCAGTCTGCTGGCAGTGGGCACGGCGATCTTGCGTGAATCGCTAGATCAGCGTTTGCGTACTGAAGACGACGTGATCGTTCTGCTCAAGCAGCCATTGATCGGTGTATTGCCAGCGCGCATGCCGGGCGCTTCGAAGAAGACGCTGTTGAAGTTGCCGTTTGCGGATGGCGGGCTTCGTGCATTGCCTCGCTTTGCCAAATGATCGCTACCGAATTCTTGCTTTCGACTGAGTCAAGCCAACGCCCATGAATCATCCGTATCCACCTTCGATGCGCGCCGATCGTCTTGATGTCACCGAGCAGGACGACAGAGCGCAAGTCCTGGACCGATCCATCGGCGATTTCATGCGCCAGCTGCGAGGGCTGACCGATGCGCAAATCGAGCAGATCGTTCGCCATCAGCGCAAGAACAACCTGCGCTTCGGTGAGGCCGCGATTGCGCTGAAGCTTGCTTCTCGCGACGATGTCTTGTGGGCGCTGTCACAACAGTTCCACTACCCGTACGCTTCCAGCGGCAATGGCAACTTTCATCCCGAACTGGTGGCAGCGGTCGATCCGTTTTGCGAGCAGGCCGAGGCCTTTCGTGAAATGCGCAGCCAACTGTTGATGGGGGTGCTGGCATCGGACACATCGCGGCGCGCATTGGCCGTGGTGAGCCCCGATGTGGGTGATGGAAAAAGTTTTTTCGCCTCCAACATGGCGATTACCTTCAGCCAGCTGGGTGGGCGTACCTTGCTGGTTGATGCCGACATGCGCACACCGCGCCAGCACGAGTTGTTTGCCGTATCCAATGGCACGGGGCTGAGTGGCATCTTGTCCGGGCGCTCTGAGGCCGACGTGATTCATCAGGTCAAGGACCTTCCCAGCCTGTATGTCTTGCCGGTCGGCACGACGCCACCGAACCCGCTTGAGCTGGTGCAGCGTGCCGCGTTTGGCTTGCTGATTCAAGAGCTGTTGAGCAAGTT
>CAHJWV010000103.1 GCA_903643055.1 Burkholderiales bacterium
CGAGCACCGCAGCGCAGTCCGGCTTTCAGCCGGACCACCTCCGTCGGGTCGCCTTTCTTTTGGTTCCTTTTCTTTGGCGAAGCAAAGAAAAGGAACTCGGCCGTCGGGACGAAATCCCGACACCTAAGCCAACCTCAACAACCCCAAAAAACAGAATGAAGAACCTCGACTTCATCGATCTCAAATCCCAATACGCAGCCCTCAAAGAAAAAATCCACGAGCGCATGCAACGCGTCCTAGACCACGGCCAATACATCATGGGTCCCGAGGTCGAAGAACTCGAAGCCGCGCTGCAAACCTACACCGGCGCCCCCCACTGCATCACCGTCTCCAGCGGCACCGAAGCGCTGCTGATCAGCCTGATGGCGCTCAACCTGAAGCCTGGTGATGAAGTCATCACGACGCCGTTCACCTTCGCGGCCACCGCCGAGACCATCGTGTTGCTCGGCGGCGTGCCGGTGTTCGTCGACATCGAGCCCGACACCTGCAACATCGACGCCTCGTTGATCGAGGCGCGCATCACGCCGCGCACGTGGGCTGTTATGCCGGTCAGCATGTATGGCCAGGTGGCCGACATGGACGAGATCAATGCGGTCGCGGTGCGCCACGGGCTGACCGTCATCGAAGATGCGGCGCAGAGCTTTGGTGCGAGCTACCAGGGCCGCAAGAGTGGCAACCTCAGCACCATCGCCTGCACCAGCTTCTTCCCGAGCAAGCCGCTGGGCTGCTATGGCGATGGCGGTGCCATCTTCACCAGCGATGGAGAGTTGGCTCAAGCCTGCCGCGAGATCAGGGTGCATGGCCAGAGCGCGCGCTACTTCCATACGCGCGTCGGCGTCGGCGGCCGCATGGACACCTTGCAGTGCGCGATCGTGCTGGCCAAGCTGGAGCGCTTCGAATGGGAGCTGGATCGGCGAGAGGCGATCGGCGCGCGCTACCGCAAGCTGCTCGCCGGCTCGCGCGTGGAGCTGCTGCGCGTGCGGCCCGACCGCAACTGCGTGTGGGCGCAGTACACCGTGTTCGTCGAGCGCCGGGCCGAGGTGCAGGCGGCCTTGAAGGCGCAAGGCATTCCGACGGCAGTGCATTACCCGCGCCCGCTGCACCTGCAGCCGGTCTATGCGCACCTGGGCCGCGCCGATGCCTATCCGCACAGCGTGGCGGCCAGCGAACGGGTGCTGAGCCTGCCGATGAGCGCCGACCTGAGCGAAGCCCAGCAAGACACTGTGGCCGAAGCGCTGATCCGCGCTGTCGCGTGAACCGGCCTCGGTTGCTGCTGAGCCACCGCTGATGTCCGGCTTCCGGTCCATCCTCCACAACGCCGGCTGGAATCTGCTCGGCAATCTGATGCCGATGCTGACCGGCCTGTTGGCCGTGCCTTATCTCGTCAAGCAGCTCGGCACCGAGCGTTTCGGCTTGCTCAGCCTGGGCTGGATCTTGATCGGCTATTTCGGCTTGTTCGACTTCGGCCTCGGGCGCGCGCTGACCAAGATGGTGGCCGAGCGCTGGCGTGGCGGGCGCGATGACCCCGCGCTCGAATCGCTGTGCTCCACCGGCCTCGCGATGGGCTGCGCGGCCGGGCTGGCCGGCGGCGTGCTGGTGGCGCTGGGCGCCTTCAGCAGCGCGCTGTGGTTCACGGGCTGGTCGCCAGCCTTGCTCGATGAAACGCGCAGCGCGCTCGTGATCGTCGGCGCCGGCGTGTTGCCGACCGTCGGTGCGGCGGTGTTGCGCGGTGTGCTCGAGGGCTATCAACGCTTCAAGGGGCTGACCGCGATCCGCGTGCCGGCCGGCGTGTTGCTGTTTGCCGCGCCTTGCCTCAGCGCCTATTTCACGCCGCGGCTGGATGCGGCCGTCGCGGCGCTCACACTGACGCGCTGGCTGATGTGGCTTGCGCATGGGCTGATGTGCCGCACTTCGGTGCGGCTGTCGGTCGCTGCGGTGCAGCGGCAATGGGTGATGCCGCTGCTGCGCTTCGGTGGCTGGTTGACGGTCAGCAATGTGGTCGGGCCGGTGATCGTCTACCTCGATCGCTTCATCATCGGCGCGCTGTTGCCGCCCAACCAACTGGCGTATTACGCCGCGCCCTTCGAAATGGTGTCGCGGCTGCTGGTGATACCGATGTCCTTGACCGGTGCCTTGTTCCCGGCGCTGGCCAGCGCGCAAAGCCGCGATGGCCCGCAGGCGCGCGCGCTGCGCCGCCAGGCTTTCTTGTTGACCGGTGCGATCGTGCTGCCGGCCGCGTTGATCGGCGGGCTGGCGGCTGCGCCCTTGCTGCGCTTGTGGCTCGGCGAAGAGTTCGCGCAGCACGGCGCCCGCGCGATGCAGATCCTGCTGATCGGCTTTGCCTTCAATGCGCTGGCGCAGATCCCGATGGTCGCGATGCACGGCCATGGCCTCGCGCGGCAGACGGCGACCTTGCATCTGGTCGAGCTGCCGCTGTATGCGCTGTTTCTTTATGCGATGGTGCAAGGCCACGGCCTGGAGGGCGCGGCCGCGGCCTGGTCGGCGCGCGGCGCGCTCGACATGATCGCGCTGAGCTGTTTGCTGCGCCGGGCCGAACGGCCGGGCGCCGCGGTTGCCGTTACTTCCGCAAAGGTGGGATGAGCATGGATGACTACGCGGCCAAGCCCGCGCTGTATTTCGACAACGTGCGTGCCGAGATCGAGCCGCTGCTGCCGGCGCGTGCCGAGCGCGTGCTCGACATCGGCTGCGGTGCCGGTGCCACCTTGCAGTGGCTGAAGCAAAGCGGCCGCAGCGGCCATGGCGTGGGCATCGAGATGATGGAAAGCGCCGCCACTGTCGCGCGCACGCGGGTCGATGAAGTGCATGTGGGCGACGCCAATGCGCTGATCGATACGGTGCTCGCGCCAAGATCGTTCGATCTCGTTTTATGTCTGGATGTGCTGGAGCACCTGGTCGACCCTTGGGCCTTCGTCGCCCGCGCGCAGCAGGTGTTGAAGCCGGGTGGCCGGATGATCGCTAGCCTGCCGAACGTGCGCCATCTGCGCGTGGTGCTGCCGCTGCTGCTGGCCGGGCGCTGGCGCTATGAAGCGTCGGGCATCCTCGACCGCACGCACCTGCGCTTCTTCACCCGCGAAAGCGCACTGGCGCTGATGTCGACCGACGGCCTGCGCGTTACCGAATGGCGCCGCCGCTTGCCGCCGCACGGCTCGAAGGCTGGGCTGCTGAACCTCGCATCGCTGGGCCTGGCGCGCGATCTGGTGACGATGAGCTACTTGATCGCGTCGGTGCGGGCCTGAGATGGCGGTGATCCATACCGAGGCCCCCCCAGCCACGCCCAAGGTGTCGGTGATCATCCCGTCGTTCAACCACGCCGCCTACCTTCGTGAATGCGTGGACAGCGTGCTGTCGCAAGACCATCCGAACACAGAAGTCACCGTGGTCGACGACGGGTCGAGCGATGGCTCGCTCGCCATCCTGCAGTCGTATGGCGAGCGCATCCAGCTGATCCAGCAACGGGGTGGCCGCCAGGCCCGCGCGCGCAACCTCGGCCTGCGGGTCGCCAGCGGCGAGCTGATCGCCTTTCTCGATTCCGATGACCGTTACCTGCCCGGCCGCTTGAGCGCCGCTGTGGCTGCGTTTCAGGCGCAGCCCGAGGCCGAGGTGGTCTGGGGCGACTACCGGCGCATCGATGATCACGGTGCGCTGATGGCCGAGGCCCGCTGGCCTGGATCTGCAGACGACTTCCGGCGCGTGCTGATTGCCAGCAATCCGATCTGCAATGCCACCGTCACCTTGCGCCGGCGCGTGCTCGATGAAATCGGCGGCTTCGATGAACGCGTGCCGCGGGTTTGCGATGGTGCGGCCTGGTACCAGATCGCCGCGCGCGGCCATCGCTTTGTTCACCTGGACCGGCTGATGCTCGATTACCGCTTGCACCGCGCCAACGATAGCAGCCGCTTTGCGCCGATGACGCACGACCGCGACACTGCGCTCGTCAGCGCTGCGCAAGCCTATGTGCAGTTCGGCGTGTTGCGTACTGCGGCCGATCTGGCCTGGCTGGAGCGCGCGATGCTGCGCCAGTATTCGTTCCGCGCGGCGGCCTGGGTGCGGCGTGCGCGGGCGCGTGGGGCTTTGAATGGGGCCTTGGGAGGCGTCGACTCCGCCCGAGCCGTTCATCCCGTTCACGAATGGCGCGCACGCCTGTATGAAAAGCTCGGCTCCGACGCCGGCCTGTCGATGCTGGCGCGCTTGCATGCCTTCAAGCACCGTGTCATCGGGAGGGCGCGATGAGCGCGGCGTGGCTCGTCACCGGGGCCTCTGGCTTCATCGGCCAGGCGACCTTGCTTGCGCTGCGCACCGGCGAGGCTGAGCGGCCGATCTACATCGCGAGCCGCCAGGCTGCGGGCGATCCATCGCCCAGCACCACCCGCTTCATCCCGCTGGTGCTGGACCTCGCGTCGCCGCGCATCGAGCTGCCCACCGGCATCGAAACCGTGCTGCACCTGGCCGGCGAAAAGCGCGACCCGGCGCGGATGGAAGCGGTAAACCATCTCGGCGCCCTGCATCTGGCCGAGGCGGCCGCGCGCGCCGGTGCGAAGCGCTTTGTGCACCTCAGCAGCGTCGGTGTCTATGGCGCACCCAAGCATGCCGGCCGCGTCGATGAATCGCATGCCCACACGCCGCGCAATGCGTATGAACGCAGCAAGTGGGCTGGCGAGCAGGCGGTGCGCGAGCGTTGCGCGGCGCTCGGCCTGCCCTGCGTCGTGCTGCAGCCGAGCAATGTCGTCGGCGCCGTGCCGGGGCGAAGTTATCCCTTGTTGGGCCTCGCGCGCATCGTCGGCCGTGGCTGGTTTCGCTACTTTGGGCGCGGCGATGCCTGGGTCAACTATGTGGCGGTCGAAGACGTGGCCGCCTCGTTGCTCGCTGCTGCGCGCAGCGAGTCGGGCGGCAGCTTCATCGTCAACACGCCGGTACCGCTGCGCACGCTGATTGGCGGCATGGCCGAATCGCTGGGTGTCGAGTTGCCGACGAAGCATCTGCCCTTGTGGCTCGGGGCGGCGGCGGCCCGCGCCGGTGCGGTCGGCCGTGCTCTGCTGCGGCGCGAGCTGCCGTTCTCGCCCGAGCGCTATCTGGAGTTGACCAACACCACGCGCTATGACGGCGAGGCCATCACGCGGGCCTTGGGCTTTGCTTATCCGACCGGCATCGGCCCCGCGGTGCGTGCGATGCTGCAGCGCTATCGGCACGAGGGCCTGGTTTGATGCGCATTC
>CAHJWV010000104.1 GCA_903643055.1 Burkholderiales bacterium
GGCGAAGGTGCTGCTGGATGGCGCGCAATCGGTCTCGCATCTGCGAGCCGACGTGCAGGCATTGGGCTGCGACTGGTTCGTGTTCTCTGGTCACAAGGTCTTCGGGCCGACCGGCATTGGCGTGCTCTACGGCAAAGAAGATCTGCTGAACGCGACCGACCCCTGGCAGGGCGGCGGCAACATGATTGCCGACGTCACCTTCGAACACACGGTGTACCAACCCGCACCGTCGCGCTTCGAAGCCGGCACCGGCAACATTGCCGATGCCGTGGGCCTGGGCGCGGCGCTTGACTACGTGACACGCATCGGGCTCGACCACATCGCCGAGTACGAGCACAGCCTGCTCGACTACGCGACGTATCACCTGAAGCAGATCCGCGGTCTGCGGCTGATCGGCACGGCGCCTGACAAGGCCGGCGTGCTGTCATTCGTGCTTGCCGGTCACGAGACGCCAGCGGTGGGCGCAGCGCTGAACCGCGAGGGCATAGCGGTGCGCTCCGGCCACCACTGCGCGCAACCGATCCTGCGCCGCTTCGGCGTGGAGGCCACGGTGCGGCCTTCGCTTGCGCTCTACAACACGCATGCGGAGATCGATGCGCTGGTGCGGGCAGTGCACGCGATCGCAAAGTCATAACCAGGCGTTAGGCACACACGCCGCCGATCGCCCGTTACAGCAAGGGTTATTCGGCGGCGTTTTTGCTTTATCTGCATTCGTTATTAACAAGGTCCAATCAAGTTGTTTATTGAACGGGGCTGTCTCGCTAGCATGCGGACCTCGCGCCCCTTTCGACGCGCCTCACTCTTGATCCAGTCCATGACGCACTCCACTGAATTTGTCCGCCCTTTGACGCGCCGCACCGGGCTGGCCTGGGTGGTGGCTACCGCTCTGCTGGCCGCAGCACCGTGGGTGCAGGCGGCGGGGCCGACGCTGCTGAACGCCAGCTACGACGTCTCCCGCGAGTTTTTCAAGGAATACAACCCGCTGTTTGCCAAGCACTGGAAGGCCACGGCCAGCGAAGACATCACGATCAATCAGTCGCATGGCGGCTCCAGCAAGCAGGCCCGCGCCGTCATTGATGGCCTGGAGGCCGATGTCGTGACGATGAACCAGTCCAGCGACATCGACGCCATCGCGTCGCGCGGCAAGCTGCTACCTGCCGACTGGGTCAAGCGCCTGCCTGACAACAGTGCGCCCACCACGTCGACCACGGTGATTCTGGTCCGCAAAGGCAATCCGAAGGGCATCCAGGACTGGGCCGATCTGGCCAAGCCAGGCACGAGCGTCGTGATCCCGAATCCGAAGATCACCGGCAATGGCCGCTACACCTACGTCGCCGCCTGGGGAGGGCTGGTGAAGGGCGGCGCCACGCCGGCCCAGGCCCGTGAAACACTGCAGAAGATTTTCGCCAACGTGCCGGTGTTCGATGGCGGGGGGCGTGCGGCCACCACCACCTTCGCGCAACGCAACATCGGTGATGCGTTGGCCACGTTCGAGAGCGAGATCAATCTGATCAAGGCCGAGTTCGGCGACAACTTCGATGTGGTCTACCCGAAGTGGAGCATCCTCGCCGAGAACCCGGTGGCGCTGATCGACAAGGTGGCTGACAAACACGGTACGCGCAAGCAGGCCGAGGCTTATCTCAAATACATGTGGTCCGACGAAGCCCAGGAAATCGCGGCCAAGCACCAGCTGCGGCCGCGCTCGCCGGCGCTGCTGGCGAAGTACGCCAAAGACTTCCCGAAGGTCAAGCTCTTCACGATCGATGAAGGCTTCGGCGGCTGGAGCAAGGCGCAGAAGGAGCATTTCGACGACGGCGCCATCTACGACCAAATCCTTCTCGCGATCAAGAAATGAATGGTGTGCGGAGCCATTCATGATCTTCACCAAATTCCTGCTGAAACGGCACAGCGTGCTGCCGGGCTTCGATCTCGCGCTGGGCTTCACGCTGCTGTACCTCAGCTTCATCGTGCTGATCCCGTTGTCAGCGGCCTTCCTCAAGACCTTCACGATGACGTGGCCCGCGTTCTGGGACGCCGTGACGTCGCCGCGCGTGCTGGCGTCTTACCGGCTGACCTTCGGCGCTTCGTTCGCTGCAGCCGTGTTCAACGCCTTCTTCGGATTGATCGTGACCTGGGTGTTGGTGCGCTATGACTTTCCGTTCAAGCGCTTGGTCGATGCCCTGGTCGACCTGCCGTTTGCATTGCCCACCGCCGTGGCGGGCATCGCGTTGACTTCGCTTTATGCCGCCAACGGCTGGATCGGCAAGTACCTTGCTTGGTTCGGCATCAAGGTGTCGTTCACGCCGCTGGGCGTGTTTGTCGCGTTGACCTTCATCGGCCTGCCGTTTGTGGTTCGCACCTTGCAGCCCGTGCTCGAAGACGTGCAGAAGGAATTGGAAGAAGCCGCCGCCACGCTTGGCGCGACGCGTTGGCAGACCTTCTCGCGGGTGATCTTTCCGATCCTCGCGCCGGCCTTGCTGACCGGCTTTGCGCTGGCTTTCGCACGGGCGCTGGGCGAGTACGGCTCGGTGATATTCATCGCCGGCAACATGCCGATGGTGTCGGAGATCACGCCGCTGCTGATCATCACCAAGCTCGAACAATACGACTACGCCGGCGCGACTGCGATCGCCGTTGTGATGCTGGTGTCGGCCTTTCTGATGCTGCTCGCCATCAACCTGTTGCAGGCCTGGACGCGCAAGCGCCAGGGCCGCTAACCCCATGTCGACCACCATGACTTCGCCTTCCCCCGACGCGCTGGCCGCGCCCGACAAGCGCGTGGCGCCCCGCACCGCGCTGGCCGCCACGGCCGAGCCGCCTTGGGTGCGCCGCGTGTTGATCGGCATCGCACTGGTCTTTCTGACGCTGTTCCTGTTCGTTCCGCTGGCGGCCGTGTTCGTCGAAGCGTTCAAAAAAGGCCTGGGTGTCTACCTGGCTGCCATCAGTGAGCCCGATGCGCGATCGGCGATCTGGCTGACGCTGATCGCGGCCGGCATCTCGGTACCGCTGAACCTGGTGTTCGGCATGGCCGCAGCCTGGTCAATCGCGAAGTTCGATTTCCGTGGCAAGAACGTGCTGCTGACGCTGATCGACTTGCCGTTCTCGGTCTCGCCGGTGATCGCCGGGTTGATCTACGTGTTGATCTTCGGCCTGCAAGGCTGGGTCGGCGAGTGGATGCGCGACCATGACCTGCGGGTGATTTTTGCGCTGCCGGGCATCGTGCTGGCCACGGTGTTCGTGACCTTTCCATTCGTGGCCCGCGAACTGATCCCGCTGATGCAGGCGCAGGGCCAGGAGCAGGAGGAAGCCGCCCGGGTGCTGGGCGCTTCGGGCTGGCAGCTCTTTCGGCGCGTGACCTTGCCGAACGTCAAATGGGCGCTGCTGTATGGCGTGATCCTTTGCAACGCGCGGGCGATGGGCGAGTTTGGCGCGGTGTCGGTCGTCTCGGGCCACATCCGCGGCCAGACCAACACGATGCCGCTGCACATCGAGATCCTCTACAACGAATACCAATTTGCCGCGGCTTTCGCGGTGGCCTCGCTGCTGGCGCTGTCGGCGCTGGTGACATTGGTGTTGAAGTACGTCGTCGAACAACGCGTGAAGCGCGAAAAGCGCAGCGCCTCGGAGAACTGAATGAGCATCGAGATCCGCAACCTCAACAAGCGCTTTGGCAAGACGGTCGTCTGCGACAACCTCAACCTCGACATTCCGTCGGGCGAGCTGGTCGCTTTGCTCGGGCCGTCGGGCTCGGGCAAGACCTCGTTGCTGCGCATCATTGCCGGCTTGGAGCGGCCCGACTCCGGCTCAGTGCTGTTCCATGGCGCCGATGCCACCTTCGATGACGTGCGCGATCGCCAGGTTGGCTTCGTATTCCAGCACTACGCGCTCTTTGCGCACATGACCATCTTCGAAAACGTGGCCTTCGGGCTGCGCGTCCGTCCGAAGGCCACACGGCCGAGCGAAGAGAAAATCCGCGACAAGGTGATGGAGCTGCTGAAGCTCGTGCAGCTCGATTGGCTGTCTGATCGCTACCCACACCAACTCTCGGGTGGCCAGCGCCAGCGCATTGCGCTCGCGCGGGCGCTGGCGGTTGAGCCGAAGGTGTTGTTGCTCGACGAGCCCTTCGGTGCGCTCGACGCGAAGGTGCGCAAGGAGTTGCGCCGTTGGCTGCGCCGCCTGCACGACGAGATGCATATCACCAGCGTCTTCGTCACGCATGACCAGGATGAAGCGATGGAAGTTGCCGACCGCGTCGTCGTGATGAACCTCGGCCGCATTGAGCAAGATGGCCCGCCGGACGAAGTTTATGACCGGCCAGCCACGCCGTTCGTGTTGCAGTTTCTCGGCGACGTGAACCTGTTCCATGGACGCTTCGGCCATGCGCCGGGCGGGCATGTCGATCCGGCGGAAGTCAGCTATGTGCGCCCGCACGAACTCGAAATCGTGCTGCATGCCGAAGACGGAACCTTGCCGGTGACCTTGTCGCAAGCGCTGACAGTGGGGCCGCAAACCCGCATCGAATTCAAGCGCCAGGACGATGGC
>CAHJWV010000105.1 GCA_903643055.1 Burkholderiales bacterium
GTTTTCCACTGCAGCGCTTGCGGGCCGATCGGGTTGTCACAGATCCAGGCTTGCATGCGGGCGCTCCATCCAGAAAGAGGGCCGATGATAAAAGCGCGATGAGCTTGTGCGCGTCGCCCAGGTGACGTCCCTACAATCGGCCGATGCGAATCCTCATTGCCAATGACGATGGTTACCTCGCCCCCGGTCTGGCCGCTCTGGTCAAGGCTTGTCAGGGCTTGGGCGAGATCGATGTGGTGGCCCCGGAACAAAATGCCAGCGGCACCTCGAACTCACTGACCCTGAGCCGCCCACTGTCGGCTTACACCGCGGTCAACGGGTTTCGGTACTT
This sequence comes from Burkholderiales bacterium, assembly GCA_903643055.1. Next base: position 332 of record CAHJWV010000105.1, read on the forward strand.
CAACGGCACGCCATCGGATTGCGTGCACGTTGCGTTAACCGGCCTGCTGACGCAGCGGCCTGACCTCGTGCTCTCAGGTATCAACAATGGCGCCAACATGGGCGACGACACCTTGTATTCCGGCACCGTGGCGGCGGCGATGGAAGGCTATCTGTTCGGTATTCCAGCGTTGGCTTTCTCTCAGGTTCACAAGGGCTGGGAGCACGTGGACGCTGCCGCGCAGGCTGCGCGCTCGATCGTCGAACAGGTGTTGAAGAACCCGCCTTCGGCGGCGCCGTGGCTGTTGAACGTCAACATTCCCAACCGGGCCGATGCGGCATCGCTGCCGCGAGAAGTCACGCGCTTAGGCCGGCGCCATGCCAGCGAGCCGGTGATACGCCAGACCAATCCGCGCGGTGAGCCGATCTATTGGATCGGCCCGGCCGGCGATGCGCGTGAAGCCGGGGAGGGCACGGATTTTTATGCGACCGCGAACGGCCGCATTTCGATCACGCCATTGCAGGTGGACCTCACCGACCACGCCAGCCTGCCGGCATGGCGGCGCTGGGCAGCGCAACCATGAGCGAGCCGCAGCGGCCGCGCCCGAAGTTCCCGCTGCAGCTCGACGGTGTCGTGGCGCCGACCCACACGCCGGCGGTGCTTCGCCCGCAACGCCCGCTTCAGCAAGCCGCCATCGACGCCTTGCGCATGGTCACGCCCTCGGGTGTCGGGCTGGACTCTGCCGACGTGCGTGAGCGCATGGTGAAGCGGCTGCAGGCGTTGGGTTTGCGCGATGAGCGGGTGATCGCGGCGCTGAAGCACGTGCCCCGGCATTTGTTTGTCGATACCGGTTTGTCCACACAGGCCTATGAAGACACAAGTCTGCCGATTGGCTGGGGGCAGACGATCTCGAAGCCGTCTGTGGTCGCTCGGATGATCGAGTTGCTGATGGCTGGGGTCACTGCCAAGGCCGCGACAGGTCTTGGCCGAACGCTGGAAATCGGCACGGGTTGCGGCTATCAGGCCGCGGTGCTGGCGCAGTTGTCTAGGCAAGTGATGTCGATCGAGCGGCTCAAGCCTCTGCACGACAAGGCGCGTGAACTGCTTGCGCCCATCCGCTGCACCAACATTCGGCTGGTGTATGGTGACGGAATGCGTGGCCACCCGCCTAACGCGCCCTACGACAGCATCATTGCGGCCGCGGGCGGCGAGGCCCTTCCCGATGCCTGGCTTGAGCAGCTAGCAATCGGCGGGCGCCTCGTCGCGCCTGTGCACGACGCAGGACGTTCCCGGCAGGTGCTCGTGGTGGTCGATCGGAAGGACGCAGGTTTCGAGCGCTCGGTGCATGAGGCCGTGCATTTCGTCCCCTTAAAATCAGGAATGGATTGATGACATTGGCCAACATGGGACGCACACAAGGCGGGGTGTTGAACGCTCGCAGTTTTCAATCAATCTGTGGTGCGGGTGGCTTGCTCGTGGTGCTGCTGCTTGCGGCCTGCACAACACCGAAGAACCGCGCGCCGATCGAAGATCGAACCGTCTTCAATCGGGGCGCGCCTGCTCCCGGCTCGGCCGCATCTGCAGTGGCTGCCCCGTTGCAGGCTGACGCCCCCAAGCCTTTGCCGGGCGGTGAAAACGCAGGCAAGCCGGGCTACTACACCGTCAAGCAGGGTGACACGCTGATCCGCATCGGGCTGGAATCCGGCCAGAACTGGAAAGACATCATCCGCTGGAACAACCTCGACAACCCCAATGTCATCGAGGTTGGGCAGGTATTGCGTGTCGTGCCACCGGGTGCTGACCCGATGGCGGTAGCAACGCGTGGCATCACGGCGCCGAAGCTGGAGACCCGGCCGCTGGACGCGCCCCGGCCGGTGGCTAGCGCTCCCGCGCTGCCGGCGGCCAATGCCTCCGCGCCCCCTGCGCCGGTGATCGTTCCTGCGCCTGCACCCCCGCCAGCGCCGGCACCTGTGCGTGAGACTGGCGATGACGAACCGAATTGGTTATGGCCGGCAAGCGGTCAGGTCATTGCCGGGTTCGATGAGGCGCGCAGCAAAGGCCTGGTGATCGCAGGCAAAGCGGGTGATCCGGTGTTCGCTGCGGCAGAGGGGCGCGTGGTTTATGCCGGTTCGGGCTTGCGGGGCTACGGCAATCTGGTGATCATCAAGCACAACGCCACTTACTTGACGGCGTATGCGCATAACCAGGCTCTGCTGGTGAAAGAGGAGCAGGCCGTGCGCCGGGGACAGAAGATCGCCGAGATGGGGTCGACCGATTCCGATCGTGTCCAGCTTCATTTCGAGATTCGCAAATTGGGCAAGCCGGTCGATCCAGCCCGGCTCTTACCGGCACGCTGAGCGCACTGTCCGCCTGCTGCCACGTCGAACTGAGCATTCAACATGATCAAGAAACGCGGCACGGTGAACGGACTGGCATTGAACGGCATGGCCGAAGCGGGAGCCGTACCGCTGTCTGCATTGGCAACGGAACCGGCGGTGGTTCTTGGTGCCTTGATGGATGGCGTCGACAGCGAAGGCGCCGGGGCTGACGAAGTTCGTCCTGCAACGGAGTTGGCCGCAGGCGATGGCGAAGTCGGCAACACACTGCAGACTTACCTGCGGGAGATTCGAAGAGCGCCGCTGCTGACGCCCACCGAAGAGTTCGATACCGCAACGCGCGCGCGCGCCGGTGACTTCACGGCCCGGCAAGCGATGATCGAGCACAACCTGCGCCTGGTTGTCAGCATCGCGAAGAACTATCTCGGCCGCGGCTTGCCGATGACCGACCTGATCGAGGAAGGAAACCTGGGCCTGATGCATGCCATCGGCAAGTTCGAGCCCGACCGCGGTTTCCGGTTCTCGACGTATGCCTCGTGGTGGATCAGGCAAAGCATTGAGCGCGCGATCATGCATCAGGCCCGCCTGGTGCGCTTGCCGGTTCACGTGGTGCGCGAACTCAACCATGTGCTGAAGGCGCGCCGTGCGCTCGAATCGGAATCGGCGCATGTTGACCGCGGAGATAAGCCCATCCGTGTCGACGACATTGCTTTGCGTGTCGGCCGACCGGTGCAAGAGGTCAGCGAATTGCTGAAGTTCGCCGAATTGCCGACCTCGCTGGATGCGCCGCTGGACCGTGACAATTCCGAATCGATGCTCGACAGCGTGGCCGATGACGGCGCCAGCGACCCGATGAGTTTGACGCTGAACAACGAGGTCGAGTTGCTGCTCCAGCATGGCCTCGAAGAGCTGAATGACCGCGAGCGCGAGGTGTTGGCCGGGCGCTATGGCCTGCGTGACCGTGAACCGGAAACGCTCGAGGTGCTGGCCGAGCGCCTGGGGCTGACGCGCGAGCGCATTCGCCAAATCCAGCAAGAAGCCTTGGTCAAATTGAAGCGCCGCATGACCCGCAGCGGCATCGACCGCGATTCATTGTTCTGAGGTTTTGCGGCGGTGGCGCGGAAGGCGCTGCGGGGCTGAGACAATCGGTCTCATGACAGCAACAGATGAATGGTTGAAGGTCGAGTCTCTCGACCTCGAAGCACAGGGCGTGGCACACAACTCGGAGGGCAAGGTCGTCTTCGTTGACGGCGCCCTGCCGGGTGAAGAGGTCCTGGTGACCGTGCAGCGCAAGAAAAACAATTGGGAGCAGGCGACGATGGTCGCGCTGCGGCGCGAGAGCTCGCAACGCGTGCGCCCGGGATGCCGGCATTTCGGTACCTGTGGAGGCTGCAAGATGCAGCACTTCCATGTCGGTGCTCAGGTCGCGACCAAGCAGCGCGCACTGGAAGATGCGCTGTGGCACCTCGGCAAGGTCAAGGCCGGGCGCATGCTTCGCCCGATCGAGGGGCCCGCCTGGGGCTACCGCTACCGTGCGCGCCTGTCGGTGCGCTACGTGGTCAAGAAGGAGCGGGTGCTGGTGGGCTTTCACGAGCGCAAGTCGAGCTATGTCGCCGACATGGACAGCTGCGAAGTGCTACCGCCCCACTTGAGCGCATTGCTGGTGCCGCTGCGTGATTTGATCTCAA
>CAHJWV010000106.1 GCA_903643055.1 Burkholderiales bacterium
TTCCCCGGCTACTTCCTGATCGTGGCCGACTTCATCAACTGGGCCAAGAACAACGGCTGCCCGGTCGGCCCGGGCCGGGGCTCGGGCGCCGGCTCGCTGGTGGCTTATGCGCTGAAGATCACCGACCTCGACCCGCTGCGCTACAACCTGCTGTTCGAGCGCTTCCTGAACCCGGAGCGGGTGTCGATGCCTGACTTCGACATCGACTTCTGCCAGGGCAACCGCGATCGCGTGATCGACTACGTGAAAGACAAGTACGGCCGCGGCGCCGTCAGTCAGATCGCCACCTTCGGCACGATGGCCGCGAAGGCCGCGCTGCGCGACGTGGGGCGCGTGCTGGGCATGGGCTACGGCCATGTCGACAGCATCGCCAAGCTGATCCCGGCGCCGCCGGGCAAGACAGTGACGCTCGCGCGCGTGCCGGAGCAGCCGGACAGCGGCGTGATCTATGCGCGCAAGGAGTCGCCGGAGATCGAGCAGCGCGAAGCGGCCGAAGAAGAAGTGGCCGAGCTGCTGACCTTGGCGATGCGGCTCGAAGGCGTGACGCGCAACGTCGGCATGCATGCCGGCGGCGTGTTGATTGCGCCCGGCAAGATCACCGACTTCTGCCCGCTGTACATGCAGCCGGGCAGCGACAGTGCGGTCAGCCAGTTCGACAAGGACGATGTCGAAGCCATCGGCCTGGTGAAGTTCGACTTCCTGGGACTGGCGACGCTGACGATCCTGGAGTTGGCCAAAGACCTCATCCGCGCGCGCCATGCGAAGCAGCGCGAATTTCTGCTCGAGAACATTCCGCTCAACGACAAGGCGGCTTACCGCTTGATGAGCGAAGGCAAGACGGTGGCGGTGTTCCAGCTTGAATCGTCCGGCATGCAGCGGATGCTGAAAGACGCCAAGCCCAGCGTCTTCGAAGACATCATCGCGCTGGTGGCGCTTTATCGGCCGGGCCCGATGGACCTGATCCCGAGCTTTTGCGCCCGCAAGCACGGCCGCGAAGAGGTGCAGTACCCGCACCCGCTGATGAAGGAAGTGCTGGAGGAGACCTACGGGATCATGGTCTACCAGGAGCAGGTGATGCAGGTGGCCCAGATCGTCGGCGGCTACTCGCTGGGCGGCGCCGACTTGCTGCGCCGCGCGATGGGCAAGAAGAAGCTCGAAGAGATGGTGGCCCACCGCGCGACCTTCGCCGAAGGCGCTGCGAAGAAGGGCATTGCCGAGCCGCTGGCCAACGAGATCTTCGACCTGATGGAGAAGTTTGCGGGTTACGGCTTCAACAAGTCGCATGCGGCCGCTTACGCGCTGCTGGCGTATCACACCGCTTATCTGAAGGTGCACTACCTGGCCGAATTCACCTCGGCCAACATGAGCGTCGCGCTCGACGACACCGACAAGCTCAAGATCTTCCATGACGATGCGGTGGCGTTGGGCATCACCTTCGAGCCGCCGAACATCAACACCGGCACCTACCGTTTTGAGCCGGTCTCGGACAAGGTGGTGCGCTACGGCCTGGGCGCCGTCAAAGGCACCGGGCAAAGCGCGATCGAAGCCATCATCCAGGCGCGCAATGAGGGCGGGCCGTTCAAGAGCCTGTTCGACTTCTGCGCGCGGGTCGACCGCAGCCGCATCAACAAGCGCACGATCGAAGCGCTGATCAAGGCCGGCGCCTTCGATCTGCTGCATGTCGAGCGCTCTCAGATGGTGGCCAGCATCGCGTTGGCCTTCGACTATGCGGACACGCAAGCAGCGCACGCCGATCAGGGCGGCTTGTTCGATTTCGATGACTCGCATGCCGCCTCGCACCAGGAGCCGGCGCTCGTGCATGCCGAGCCGTGGAGCATCAAGGAGCGGCTGAGCCTGGAGAAGGTCGCGCTCGGCTTTTATCTGTCGGGCCATCTGTTCGACCAGAGCGAACTCGAGGTGCGCCAGTTTGCCAAGCGCAAGATTGCCGATGTGCTCGACAGCCGCGAACCACAGCTGCTGGCCGGCATCGTCGGTGACCTGCGCGTCATCAACGGCCAGCGCGGCCGGGTGGCGATCTTCAAGCTCGATGACAAGAGCGAGGCCATTGAAGCGGTGGCCAATGAGGAGCTGCTCAATGCCAACAAGGAGTTGCTGAAGGACGATGAGCTGATCATCGTGTCGGGCAAGGTGCAGCCCGATCGCTTCTCGGGTGGCATGCGGCTGAACGTGCAGCAGGTGTGGGACTTGACGACGGCGCGCTGCCGCTTCGGCAAGTACCTGCGCGTTGAAGTCAACGGCAGCGTGCCGCCGGTGGCCGAGGTGCTGCGCGCCTTCCCGACGCGCAGCGTCACCACCGAGCAAGGCCCGTTGACGCAAGGCCTGACGGTGCGGCTGGTGCTGCAGCGTGAAACCGCGGTGGGCGAACTCGACCTCGGCGAAGACGGTCGATTTTTCCCGAGCGATGACGCTTTGACACGTTGGCGTGACAGCAGTCACGGTCGAGCAAAGGTAGTTTACGAATAAACCCCTCGGATCGGTCGGCCAGGCAGGGCCCGCGTGCGTTGAATCAAGGGTGTTCCTCTGTTGGAGATAACTCGATGAAGCAACTGAGTCTTGCCGTGGCCCTGGTTCTGGCTGCGGCCGCCACCCCCAGCTTTGCCGCCGATGTGGGCGTTTCGGTCAGCATCAATCAACCCGGCCTCTATGGCCGCATCGACATCGGCCAGGCGCCAACGCCTCCGGTGGTGGTGTACGAGCAGCCGGTGGTGATCGTCCCGGCGCCGATTTCTGCGCAGCGCCAGCCGATCTACCTGCATGTTCCGCCGGGGCATTCACGCGACTGGCGGCGTTACTGTGGCCGCTACAGCGCTTGCGGCCAGCCGGTGTATTTCGTGCGCGAGGATTGGTACCAGTCGCACTATCGGCCGCAGCACCAGCCCCAATACCGGCCGCAGCCGCGCCCCCCGGAGCCTTCGCATGGACGCGGCCCCGAGCGCGGGCATGGCCGTGGGCACGACCGCGGTCACGACAGGGGCGACCGCCATGACGGCGATCGCGACGATGGCCGCAACGATGGGCGGCCCGAGCAGGGCCGTGGCCCGGATCGCCGTTGAAAGGCATTGAGCACGGCACGGTCTCGTGCCGCACCACCATGCGCTCAAGCATGCGGTCAGCCTGCAAGGGCTGGCCCTGAGTTTGAGCTGCGGTGTGCGTGTCTACACTGCCAGACATGCCACCATCCGCAGCGATTGCCTCCGCCCGCGAGGCCGCCACCACGGGGCTGATCCTGACCGGCGG
>CAHJWV010000107.1 GCA_903643055.1 Burkholderiales bacterium
ATGCAGGCTCAGGTCGAGTCGGGCGCCGAGATCCGCATCAAGAAAGAAGCCTTGTTGTTCCAGCGTGACTTGATCAAGCTGGAAAAAGACATCGGTGGCATTCAAGACATGAGCGCGCTGCCGGATGCGCTGTTCGTGATCGATGTGGGCTACCACAAGATTGCAGTGGCCGAAGCCAAGAAGCTGGGCATTCCCGTCATCGGCGTGGTTGACTCTAACCATTCGCCAGAGGGCATCGATTACGTGATCCCGGGCAACGACGACTCGTCCAAGGCGGTGGCGCTGTATGCCCGTGCCGTGGCTGATGCCGTGCTGGAAGGCAAAGCCAATGCGACCAACGAAGTGGTGCAGGCTGTGTCCGCCGAAGGCGACGAATTCGTGGAAGTCAACGAAGCGGCCTGATCGCCGCCCAATCTCGCCATTTGGCGAGTTCAGAAAGGGGCTGATTCAGCCCCTTTTTTTCCAAGCAAGATGACTCAACGGCAGTCCGCGCATGGCGTCAGGGCTGCTTAGCTCAACGGAGATTGAAGATGGCCGTAATCACTGCAAGTCTGGTCGCTGAACTGCGCGCGAAGACCGATGCCCCGATGATGGAATGCAAGAAGGCTTTGACCGAAGCCGAAGGCAACCTTGAAAAAGCGGAAGAGCTGCTGCGCGTCAAGCTCGGCAGCAAGGCCGGTAAGGCTGCTTCGCGCGTGACCGCCGAAGGCGTGGTCACGGCTGCGGTCGACGGCACCGTCGGCGCATTGGTTGAAATCAATTGCGAAACCGACTTCGTGTCGAAGAACGACGACTTCCTCGCGTTCTCCAAGTCGGTCGCCGAACTGGTTGCCAAGAGCAATCCGGCCGACCCGGCGGCGCTGCTGGCTTTGCCTTTGTCGCAAGCCGGTTTCGGTCCGACCGTTGAAGATGTTCGCAAGGGCTTGATCGGCAAGATCGGCGAAAACATCGCGATCCGCCGCTTCAAGCGTTATGCCGATGGCGGCAAGCTGGCCAGCTATCTGCACGGCACCCGCATTGGTGTGCTCGTCGAGTTCGATGGCGACGAAGTGGCCGCCAAGGATGTGGCGATGCATATCGCTGCGATGAAGCCGGTCTCGTTGTCATCGGCCGATGTGCCCGCGACCTTGATCGAAAAAGAGCGCGCTGTCGCAGCCGGCAAAGCGGCCGAAGATGCGAAGACGGCTGAAGCTGCCGGCAAGTCGGCGCAGTCGGCCGAGATCGTCGCCAAGCGCATCGAAGGTTCGGTACAAAAGTATCTGAAGGAAGTCAGTCTCTTCAACCAGACTTTCGTCAAGAACGACAAGCAGACCGTCGAGCAGATGCTCAAATCGGTCAATACGATGGTCAAGGGCTTCACGCTCTATGTCGTCGGTGAAGGCATTGAAAAGAAGGTCGATGACTTCGCAGCTGAAGTGGCGGCGCAAGTCGCTGCAGCCAAGGGCGGTTGAGCGGCATTTGCGGCTGAACTGAGCTTCCGCAGGCGGGGCTGGACTGCCCCGCTTGCGAAACAAAATACAGCCTGACACCAGATAGACTTCCAGATCACATTTGCCGGTCAAACGGCGATATACACGGGGAAACTGCATGCCGGCATACAAGCGCATCCTGCTCAAACTTTCGGGCGAGGCTCTGATGGGTGAAGATGCCTATGGCATCAATCGATCGACCATCGTGCGCATGGTGCGTGAAATCCAGGAGGTCACGCGCCTGGGTGTCGAAGTGGCGGTGGTGATTGGTGGCGGCAACATCTTCCGTGGTGTGGCCGGTGGTTCGGTCGGCATGGATCGCGCGACAGCCGATTACATGGGCATGTTGGCCACGGTGATGAATTCGCTGGCGCTGGCCGACACCATGCGGCAAGAAGGCATGACGGCACGTGTGATGTCGGCCATCAGCATCGAGCAAGTGGTCGAGCCTTATGTGCGCCCGAAGGCGCTGCAGTACCTCGAAGAGGGCAAGATCGTTGTCTTCGCGGCAGGTACCGGCAACCCGTTCTTCACCACCGATACTGCGGCTGCCTTGCGCGGTGCCGAGATCGGGGCAGAGATCGTGTTGAAGGCGACCAAGGTGGATGGCGTGTACAGCGCTGATCCGAAGAAAGATCCGAACGCTACCCGCTATACCGAGATCAGCTTTGACGAGGCGATCACCCGAAATCTGCAGGTGCTGGATGCGACGGCCTTTGCGCTGTGCCGCGATCAAAAGCTGCCGATCAAGGTGTTCAGCATCTTCAAGTCGGGCGCGCTCAAACGGGTGGTGATGGGTGAGGACGAGGGCACACTCGTCCACGTTTGATCAACGCCGACGAGGCGTGAGGAGAGGTTTATGAGCATCGCAGACATTCGCAAGACGGCCGAACAAAAGATGGCCAAGTCGATAGAGTCCTTCAAGGGTGAACTGCAGAAGATTCGCACCGGACGAGCCCATCCTGGCATCCTGGACCACGTACAGGTTGACTACTACGGTTCGCCGGTTCCCATCAGCCAAGTGGCCAGCGTGACCTTGCTGGATGCGCGCACGATCAGCGTTCAGGCCTGGGAGAAGGGCATGAGCGCGAAGATCGAGAAGGCCATTCGTGAATCCGATCTGGGCCTGAACCCTTCGTCGCAAGGTGATCTGTTGCGGGTGCCGATGCCTGCCTTGACCGAGGAGCGGCGTCGCGAGTTGACCAAAGTGGTTCGAAATGCCGGTGAAGATGCCAAGGTTGCGGTGCGTAATCAGCGCCGTGAAGCAAACGACCAGGCCAAGAAGTTGCTCAAAGACAAAGAGATCACCGAAGACGACGAGCGTCGCTCGCTGGACGAAGTGCAGAAGCTCACCGACCGTGTCATCGCCGAGATCGATCGGCTGGTCACCGGCAAGGAAGCGGAGATCATGGCTGTCTGAGCCAGCTTTGAGCGCGCCATACCGCTGTCTGACTTCTGAACCTGTCCGTGGATTCTGAATCGTGCATTCCGCGTCACATTGCCATCGTGATGGATGGCAATGGTCGCTGGGCCAAGAAGCGCTTCATGCCGCGTTTTTTCGGCCACAAGCAAGGCGTCGATGCGCTTGTTCGAACGGTGCAGGCCTGTGCCGATCGAGGGGTCGAATACCTGACGGTTTTTGCGTTCTCGTCTGAGAATTGGAAGCGGCCGACCGAAGAGGTTTCCGGGCTGATGAGCCTCGTATTGGTGGCGGTATCCAAGTATTTGTCGAAGTTGGCGGGCGAGGGTGTTCGCATCCGCATCGTTGGAGATCGCTCGCAAGTCTCGGACAAGGTGCGTGCCGCCTGGAACCAGGCCGAGCGCGAAACCGAGCACAACCGGCGCATCACCTTGTCGGTGGCCTTCAACTATGGTGGCCGGTGGGATGTGGTGCAGGCGTGCCGGCAAGCCATGGACGCGGGCGTATCGTCCAGTGAGTTGGATGAAGCATCGCTCAGCCGCTACATGGCGATGAACTACGCGCCCGACCCAGACTTGTTCATCCGCACTGGCGGCGAGGTCCGCATCAGCAACTTCTTGCTGTGGCAGGCGGCCTATTCAGAACTGGTGTTCAGCGATTGCTTGTGGCCTGATTTCGGTGAGGCTGAACTGAACTCAGCACTCAAAGACTTTGCCAATCGCGACCGGCGTTTTGGTGGCGTCAAACCGACTGAAGCGCAACTCGCGGCCGGCAGGGTCTAGCTCGCATGGACCGCCAAGCTCGGGTCGTTGACGACGAACAAGGCGTGAAGAGGGGGACACCCCGTTCGGTGCGCTTGCTGCGCACCATCACAAAAGGCTGATGCAGACACATGCTCAAACAACG
>CAHJWV010000108.1 GCA_903643055.1 Burkholderiales bacterium
CCGTTTGGCGAAACGATTGCAAGATGGAATCTGACAAACCCTTCGGCGACAAGAGCCAACCCTTCCTGGCCAAGCCGGTCGCGCAGCCCCGTGTGCCATTGATGGCGGGCCAAGTCATCGATGGCTTTCGGCTCGAAGCGCATTTGCATCAGGGCGCGATGGCGCAGCTGTGGCGCGTGAGCGCGATCGACAGCCCCGACCCGACGCCGCTGATCATGAAGCTGCCGCGCGCGAAGGGCGGTGCCGATCCGTCCAGCATCGTTGGCTTCGAAGTCGAACAGCTGCTGCTGCCTGCGCTGGCCGGCCTGCACATGCCGCGCTTCATCGCCAAGGGCCAGCTCGGCGGCCAGCCTTACGTCGTGATGGAGCGCATCACCGGACCGTCACTGCGGCCTCGCGTCGACGCCGCACCGCTTCCGGTGAAGGACGTCATCGACATCGGCGTGCGCGTGGCCACAGCGCTGCATGACCTGCACCGGCAGCACTTGGTGCACCTCGACGTCAAGCCGGCCAACATCATGTTCCGCCCGCAGGTCGATGGCGCGGGCGGCGAAGCGGTGCTGATCGACTTCAGCGTCTCTCACCACGACCAGTTGCCCGATCTGCAGCCCGAGGAATTCAAGCTGCCGGCAGGCAGCGGCCCCTACGCCTCGCCGGAGCAGGCGCAATCGATTCGAAGCGATCTGCGCAGCGACCTCTTCTCGCTCGGCGTGATGCTGTATCACCTGCTGACCGGGCAGTTTCCGTTCGGCGAGCCCGACAGCCTGCAGGCACTGCGCGAGCGCCTGTACCGCGAGCCGGCCGCGCCGCGCACGCTGCGCCCCGATTGCCCGGCCGCGCTGCAGGAAACCATTCTTCGCTGCCTTGAACCGCAACCCGCCAAACGCCATCAGACCGGCGCGCAACTCGCCTTCGAACTGCTGAACCCCGATCAGGTGGCCTTGACCGAACGCGCGCTGCGCCGCCAGCGCAGCGGCGGGGTCGGCGTGATGCGGCGCTGGTTCTCGGCCCTCGGTGCCGAGGCGGCGCCACACCCGGTCGCGGCCGTGCAGGTGGCGCGCAGCCCGATGGTGCTGGTGGCGGTCGACGTCAGCGTGTCCGAGCCGGCGATGCTGGAGAGCCTGCGCGTCACGGCGCAGCGGCTGCTGCAGGCCGAGCCGGGCGCCCGTCTCACCTGCATCACGGTGCTGAAGACTTACCGCAGCGCCGAAGACGAAGCGCTCGACAAAGACAGCCAGGCCAAGCAAGCCCAGTTGATGGTGGAACTCAAGCATTGGGCGCGTCCGATGGTGCTGGCCTTGAAGCTGCCGACAGATGCCCCTTCCGGCCGCGTGAGCTTTCAGGTGCTGCAGGGCGCAGATGTCGCGCTGGCCATCGTCGACCATGCCCGCAAGAACCATGTCGATCACATCGTGATGGGTGCGCGCAGCATCGGCATCCTGCGCCGTTATCTCGGCAGCGTCGCGATCCAGGTGACGGCGCAGGCCGACTGCAGCGTGACGGTCGCGCGCCACATCCCGCCCAAGCGCTGAGCGCGAAGGCCTGCGCTCCATCCATCGGAGAACTGTCGGGTTCAACCGACACCACAGCCGCCGGGCCGGTGCTACCGTGCCTTGCTTGCGCAGCAGGAGCACACATGAAACGCCTGTGGGACATCTCGCCGCCGATCGCACCCGACTCGCCGCTCTTTCCGGGCGACCAGCCGTATGAGCAGGCATGGACCGCACGCATCGGCCCCGGCTGCCCGGTCAACCTGAGCGCAATCACGATGTCGCCGCACATCGGCGCGCATGCCGATGCGCCGCTGCATTACGCCGATGAGGCTCCCGCGATCGGCGCGGTCGACCTTGCGCCTTACCTCGGCCCCTGCCGCTTGATCCATGCGATCGCCGAGCCGCGCCTGATCCTGCCGGAGCATCTGCCTATGCTGACACAGTCATCACAGCCCCTGCCCCCGCGCGTGCTGGTGCGGACTTGCGAACGCACGCCGACCACCTGGTCGCCCGAGTTCTCAGCCTTCGCACCCCACACGCTGGCCTGGCTGGCCGGCCTGGGGGTGGCGCTCGTCGGCATCGACAGTCCATCGGTCGACCCGGCCGACAGCAAGACGCTCGACAGCCATCAACAACTGCTGCGGCATGGCTTGCGGGTGCTCGAAAACCTGGTGCTCGACGAAGTGCCCGCCGGCGACTATGAGTTGATTGCGTTGCCCTTGAAATTGATGACGGCCTGCGCCTCACCGGTGCGCGCGGTGCTGCGGGAGCTTTGACGATGGCGCTGACACAGAAAGACTGCCTCGCGCTCGACGCGCAAGACCCGCTGGCGCTGCTGCGCGAGCAGTTCGTGCTGCCGCCGGGCGTGATCTACCTCGATGGCAACTCGCTGGGCGTGCTGCCGCGCGCCACGCCGGCGCGGGTGCAAGCGGTGCTGCAACAGGAGTGGGGCCAGGGCCTGATCCGCAGCTGGAACGATGCCGGCTGGATCGACCTGCCGCGCAAGATCGGCAACAAGATCGCCACGCTGATCGGCGCTGGCGAGAACGAGGTCGTCGTGGCCGATTCGACCTCGGTGAATTTGTTCAAGGTGCTCAGCGCCGCGCTGCGCATCGTGCAGACCGACACGCCCACGCGCAAGCTGATCGTCTCCGAGCGCAGCAACTTCCCGACCGATCTCTACATCGCCGAGAGCCTGGCCGCGCAGCATGGCATGGACTTGCTGCTCGTCGAGCCGCAGGAGATCGAAGCCAGCCTGAACGACACGGTGGCGGTGCTGATGCTGACGCAGGTCAACTACCGAACAGGCCATCTGCATGACATGGCCGCCCTTACCCGAAGCGCGCACCGCGCCGGCGCGCTGACCGTCTGGGACCTCGCCCACAGCGCTGGCGCCTTGCCGGTCGATCTGACTCGCAGCCAGGCCGACTTCGCGGTCGGCTGCGGCTACAAATACCTCAATGGCGGCCCCGGCGCGCCGGCCTTCGTGTGGGCCCACCCGCGCCACGCCGGGCGTGTGGAGCAACCGCTGTCGGGCTGGCTCGGGCACGCGGCACCGTTCGAGTTCAACCCTGGCTACCGGCCTGCCGCTGGCATCGCACGTTATCAATGCGGCACGCCAGCGATTCTTGCGATGGCGGCGCTGGAATGCGGTGTTGACACCGTGCGATCGGTCGACATGCAGGAACTGCGGCGCAAGTCGATTGCGCTCAGTGAAGCTTTCATCGCGTTGGTCGAAGCGCGCTGCGCCGGCCAGGGCCTGGCACTCGCCTCGCCGTGCGATGCCGCGCAACGAGGAAGCCATGTCAGCTTCTCGCACACGCAGGGCTATCCGATCATGCAAGCCTTGATTGGGCGCGGCGTGATTGGCGACTTTCGCGCCGGCGATGCAGCCGGCCCCGGCAGCGCCGATCTGCTGCGCTTCGGCTTCACGCCGCTGTACACCAGCTTCATCGACGTGTGGGAGGCCGTCGAGCACCTGCGCCAGATTTTGCACAGCGGCGAGTGGCAGCAGGCGAGGTTCCATCAGCGCGGCACCGTGACCTGACGCCACCTCACAGCGCCAATGAACCGCCCCACCCCATGAACCAAGACAAGATCGAACACGAAGGCGCGAAGCTCGACTTCAGCCAGGACATGAGCTACGCCGATTACCTGCATCTCGATCAATTGCTGAGTGCGCAGGCGCCGCTGTCACCCGATCACAACGAGATGCTGTTCATCGTGCAGCACCAGACCAGCGAGCTGTGGATGAAGCTGATGCTGCATGAGCTGCGCGCAGCCGTTGATCGCATCGCACGCGACGATCTCGGCAGTGCCTTCAAGATGCTCGCGCGCGTCAGCCGCATCATGGAACAGCTGGTGCACGCCTGGGATGTACTGGCCACGATGACGCCGCCGGAATACACCGCCATCCGGCCTTATCTCAGCCACAGCAGCGGCTTTCAGAGCTGGCAATACCGCTGCATCGAATTCATGCTCGGCAACAAGAATGCGGCCTTGCGCCAGCCGCATCTGCATCGGCCGGATCTGCTGGCGCAGGTCGATGCCGCATGGCAAGCCCCATCGCTGTACGACGAATCATTGCGGCTGCTGGCCCGGCGCGGCATCGCCGTGCCGGGCTCACACGCTGAGCGCGACTGGACTCAACCTTATGTCGCCAGCGACGGGGTCGAACAAGCCTGGCTGGTGGTCTACCGAGACCCGAAAGATCACTGGGATCTCTATCAACTGGGCGAAGAGCTGACCGATCTCGAAGATGCCTTTCGGCTCTGGCGCTTTCGCCATGTGACCACGGTCGAGCGTGTGATTGGCTTTAAGCGTGGCACAGGTGGCACCGGCGGTGTGAGCTATCTGCGCAAGATGCTGGACGTGGTGCTGTTCCCCGAGATCTGGTCACTGCGCACGCACCTTTGACGAGGCGCCATGGAGGGCCGATGCAGGTGAATGCAGCTCAATAATCAACACGATCAACAGTGATCCGCAACGCGACCAGAAAACACATGCCGCTCATTCATCGCGGCAGGTTCATGGCCCGCACCACAGCGAGCCCGCGGCTCGCGTCGATCAATCGGTGCCTTGCGGAAACACCAGCACCGCGCGCGTCGAGCCGGTGTGGTTGACCGACACGCGGCGCTCCAGCATCTTGCCGTTCAACGTTGCCTGCATCTTGTATTGGCCTGGCGGCACCTTCACCCACAGGTAAGGGCCCTCGGTCTTGGCTTGCAGCACCACGTTGCCGGCTTTGTCGGTCAACTTGACCTCGACATCGGCCGTGAACTGGTCGCGTGCGCCGGCTTTCTCATACAGCTCGATGTTCAGCGGATAGCTGCTGCGCGCCTGTTTGAACGCAGGAATCTGCTCGTAGGCGGTGCCACCGGTCACATAGGTCGCAGCGCCCGATTGCTGCTCGCTGGGGAGAGGCAACAGATCTTCCTGGGCCCAGACCGAGGCGCTGGTCAGCGTCAATGCGGTCAGCACGGCGAGCGTGGATTGGCGGAATGTGTTCATGGTCAGTTCCTCTCTTGAGACTCTAAGCTCCATGAGACCGCCGATGCCCCTACCTGTTCCCGCCCAGCGACACAAAACGAACTTGTCCTACATCTGCGCGGCGCCGATGTGAAAACGCCCTCGCCGCATCGCGGCAAGGGCGTCTTTGGAATCGCCGCAAGGCACCGAATTGCCTTGCTTCGGCGCATCAGCCCGATCAGCCCGGATTGACCGGCACGAAGATGCGCCCGCCATCGCGCTGCACCAGCAAGGCCACGCTCTTCGGCTTGCCTTGCATCACGCTGCGCACCTGATCGACCGATTGCACCGGCTTGCCATTGATGGCCAGCAGCACATCACCGACTTCGATACCGGCGCGTGCGGCCGGGCCGCTCACGTTCTCGACCACCAGGCCTTGATCGATGCCCGACTGCTTGCGCTCTTCACGCGTCAACTGCCGCAGTGCGAGGCCCAATTGGCCGCCTTGGGCGGCGCCATCGGAATCGGCCACCTGCGTCGCGGCATCGTCAATACCGCCGAGCTTGGCGTCGATGTCGCGCGCCGCATGGTCGCGCCAGACCTTCAGCTTGACCTTGTCACCGGGCGCTGCGAGACCGATCAGGCTCGACAAATTGCCCGAGCGGCTGACGGCTTCGCCATTGACTTCAGTGATCACGTCACCCGGCTTCAAGCCGGCATTCGCGGCCGCGCTGTTCGGCGTCACGCTGGACACCAGCGCGCCATCCGGGCGGGTCAGGCCGAACGATTCGGCCAGCGTCTGGTTCAGGTCCTGGATCGTCACGCCCAAGCGGCCATGCGAGGCCTTGCCGGTCGCGACGATCTGGTCTTTGACCTTCAGCGCCACGTTGATCGGGATCGCAAAGCTCAAGCCCTGGAAGCCGCCGCTTTGCGAATAGATCTGCGCATTGATGCCGATCACCGAGCCGGTGCCGTCAAACAACGGGCCGCCGGAGTTGCCAGGGTTCACCGCCGCATCGGTCTGGATGAACGGCACGACGCTGTCGCCCGGCAGCGAGCGGCCCTTGGCGCTGACGATGCCTTGCGTGGCCGTTTGCTCCAGGCCGTAAGGCGCGCCGATGGCCAGCACCGGGTCGCCCACTTCAACCTGCTTCGGGTCGCCCAGGCGCACCGTCGGCAGGTTCTTCGCGTTGATGCGCAGCACCGCGATGTCGGTGGTCGCGTCAGCACCCAAGACCTTGGCGGAGAACTCGCGGCGATCGCTCAGTTTGACCAGCACTTCCTTGGCTTCGCGCACCACATGGGCGTTGGTCAGGATCAGGCCATCGCTGCTGATGATGAAGCCCGAGCCCTGGCCGCGAAACGGTGTCGACGGGTTTTGCCGGCCGCGCTGCTGCATGCCCGGCAGGCCGCGGAAAAACTGGAAGAACGGGTCGTTCTCGGCACCGGGTGGCAAGCCGCCTTGCGATTGCTCTTCGGCCGTGACCTTGTGCAGCCCTTCCACAGTCACGCCGACCACGGCCGGGCCGGCCTGTACGACGATGGCACGGTAGTTCGGCACCATGCCTTGCGCAGGCACCAAGGC
The DNA here is from genome assembly GCA_903643055.1 of Burkholderiales bacterium. The sequence goes on from CAHJWV010000108.1 coordinate 6,547, forward strand.
CACCGGCGGCGGCGCGGTAACCGGTGCGGTTACAGCGGCAGGCGCGGCCGCCATCCGTTGCGCAGGGGCCGTGGCGGCGGGTTCGGTGACACCATTCAGCTTGTCTTGGACCTTTGTCCACTCCGGCTTGAGGCTGAATGCGCCGGCCGTGCCGACTGCCAGTACGCCCGCTGCCACCAGCGCAGCGCTCAGTGTGTTGACTTTCATGAGAAATCCTTTTGTGCAGGGGTCCGCGGAACATTCCGCCTGGTCGCCACGATAAGCGGGGCAGATTAGGCGTGCATTAGCGCTGAGTTAAGCGAATGTTAGGACCTGATTTGAGGTCAAGCCGTCATTGCCTGCACTCAAGTCACGCCCGTGGCCGACAGCGTTCGCGGCACCGCCCCCATGTCGCGCCAGGCGGCCGGGTGGCAGGTGAACAGCAGCACCTGATGGCGCTGCGCCGCATCGAAGATCACGCGCTTCATCTGCTGCAGCCGCTGGTCATCGCTGTGCACCAGCGCGTCATCCAGGATGATCAAGGTCGGTCGGCCCGCCTCTTTCAACAGATCGGCATAAGCCAGCCGGCTGATCACGCCCATCTGCTCGCGCGCACCGAAACTCAAGCTCGACACTGGGCCGCTTTGGGCACCCGCCGCGCCGATGCGGGTCAGCTGGCCCGGCGTGAGCTTGTCGTCGATGTCGAGCGTGGCTTGCGGAAAGATCAGCTGCAGATAACGGTTCACATGCCGCTGCAGCGGCGCCTGCAAGCGCTGTGTCAGGTCGCGCCGCTTGGCCTCGAGCAAAGTCAACAACAGGTCGAGCGCGTCGGCGCGTTGCTTCAGTTCGAGGTAACGGCGTTCGGCCGCTTCGGCGCGAACCGCTTGCAGCGCACGTTCTTCTTCCAATCCTTGTGCGCCGGCCTCTTCGAGCTTGCCTTGCAGCAAGGTCATCGTCGTTTGCCGCTCGCTGAAGGCGCGCTGCGCCTGATCGGCGCTGCGCTTGAAGCGCTCGACGTCCTGCGCCAGGATTTCCGGCCTTGCGGTATCGACTTCCTCCTGCTTGGCTTTCAGCCTGAGCAGCAAGGCCTCGCGATCGCCCCGCCGTTGCCGCAGGCTCTGGCCCAGTTCGCGCTCGCGATGTTGGCGGGCCGGATCATCGAGCACCTGCTTCAAGGCATCGCGCTCGCGCAACGCGGCGTCTCGTTGCGTCAAGGCGGCGTGCAAAGCCTGCTGGGTCGCGAGGGCCTGCTGACCGATGCGGTCCAGATGCACCTTTGCGGCTTGCTGGCCTGTGGTGGCTTGGGCCAAGGCTTCATGGGGCGCAAGTACCGGGCGAGCCAGGGCCTCGCGGCTCACCTCGCCCGGCCCATCGCGATGGAAATCAGCGCTGGCTGAATCATGGTCAGCGCCGTCCAGCGCCTGTCCCTCGTCGGGCGCGTTCAGCAGAAGCTGCGCCAGCTGAGCTTGCGCATCACGCTCGCGGGCCGTGTGCTCGGCCAAGTCGGCGCGCAAGCCATCGAGCCCTTTCGGCGCCAGATGGGCCAGGGCTTTCTCGCCATGCTGAATGTCTTTCAGCGCCTGCTGATGGCCGGCGTGCCGCGCCTCGGCCTCGGCCAGCGTTGCCACGCCCAGGCCCTGCAACAGCGCCTGGTGCGCGGCGCCCAACTCGGCCGCATCGCGCGCCAGCTCGGCCAAATCGGCACCACCCGGAATGATCTGCAAGCGGCCGACGTTCGGGATGTCGAGCTCGGCGGCACTCGTGATCAGCTGTTCGCCCTCGCCGCTCACGCGCTGGCCCGCCAGCTGAAGGCTGACCTCGGGCGCCAGTGCATAGCGCAGGCGCGTGGCAGCCACGTCCTGGCGAATGCGCAGTTCATTCAAGCGGGCATGTTGATCGCGCAAGCGGGCGATGTCAGCCGGCTTCAACTCTGACGCGACCGCGAGCTTGCGATCGGCATTCAACTGCGCGAGTTCAGACTCGGCCTGAGCCAGCGTCGCGCTCACGGCAGTGATGCGCGAGCGGGCCTCGTCGGTCCGCCGCTGGACTTCGGCGCGCAGGTTTTTCTGTGTCACGCTCGCGAGCGTCGCGCTGGCCTGCCGATACGCCGCCTCGGCTTCGGCGCGCGGGCCGGCCGAGAGCTCATCGGCCCGCTTCGCGTTGTGCAGGTCGCGCTCCGCGGCCTGAAAGTCGGTTTCCCGCCGCTTCCAATCGTTCTGCTGCCGATCGAAGTTGGCGAGTTGCTCGTCCATCAGCTGAAGTTGCTCATCGAACTGTTTCAGTGCCGCCTGATCGGCCTCCAATTGCTGCTTCAGCCCCTGGATCGCGCCAAGCCGGGCCTGCGCCTGGTTCTGCTGTGCCCGCAAGACATCCCAAGGCTGCGTCGCGGCTTCGGCGGTGTGCTCGGCCCGCAGGCGCCCAAGTTGGTCGACCTGATCGCGGTAACTGGCGATGCGCGCATCGAGTTCCAGCACGCGCTTCATGACCTCCTCGCGTTCAGCGATCACCTCGGCATACGCCTGGCGCGGCTTGCCGGTGGCAGTGAGCAAGGCATCGCGCTCGCTGCGCACGCGCTGGATCACGTCGTCACCCTGGCTGCTTGCGACCTCGCTGACCGATTGATCAAGCGCCTTGCGCAGATGATCGGTCGCGTTGCCGACCGATTCC
>CAHJWV010000109.1 GCA_903643055.1 Burkholderiales bacterium
CACCAGGGCCTGTTGATCAGTGGCGATCGTTTCGTCAGTGGCCGGGCTGAGAGCGATGCATTGCACGCCGAGTTGCCAGAAGCGTTGGCGGTCGAGATGGAAGGCGCCGCATTGGCCCAGGTGTGCCATGACTTCGGTGTGCCGTTTGCCGTGGTGCGCACGGTGTCTGACCGGGCCGATGACAGCGCACATGTCGACTTCAGCCGCTTTGTCGATGCGGTGGCGAGCCACTACAGCCTGGCGATCATCGAAGACTATCTGCGCCACCTCGGGCCGGCGTCGGCGGGCTGTTGAGCCGATGGGCGTGAGGCTGCCGCGTGGATCACATCGCGACGTAACGGCCCGGCTTGTGGTTGACCGCGATGAACAGGTTCATCACCACGGCCCCGAGCACGGAATAGGCGACGCGCTGCGGCTCGACAACCCACAGCGACAGCGCGACGATGCTGCAGTCGATGATCATCTGCACCTTGCCTGCACGCCAGCCGTGCTTCTCTTGCAGATACAGCGACACGATGGCTGCCCCGCCGAGGCTGGCGCGGTGGCGCGCAAGAAATAAGCTCCCCGAGCCCAGCAGCAGGCCGCCGAGCACGGCCGCGTACGCCGGGTGCAGGCGCTCGATGGCGAACAGCGCTGGCGACCATTCGGTCAGCGCTGACAGCAGCGAGATCGCGATGAAGGTCTTGATCGTGAACTCGTGGCCCATGCGCGTCCACGCGAACCAATAAAACGGCAGGTTGATCACGAAGAACAATTTGCCGAAGCTGACGCCGGTCGCGTAGTGCAGCAGGAAAGTGGCGCCGGCGGTGCCGCCGGTCAGCAGCCCAACCTGGGTGTACAGGATCAGCGCCAGCGATACGAACAAGGTGCCGGTGAAGATGGCTTGGGCGTCTTCGAATGGGGTGTGGCGCAAGGAAGGCACGGGGCGGCAGAGGCAATCAATCAAGGGGTTGAGAAAGGGCGGAGCGGTCGATAAGCATGAATCTTGCCGCAGGCAAGTCTGCGCTTGCCTTTGGTAGCGTCAATGACAATCCAACCGACATGCGCTGCTTGGCGCCGAGAGGAATGCGATGAATGTGCCCGCCCATGAGCTGACGATGACGGTGCTGATGACGCCTGATATGGCCAACTTCAGCGGCAAGGTCCACGGCGGGGCCATCCTGAAGCTGCTGGACCAGGTGGCATACGCCTGCGCCAGTCGCTATGCGGCGCGTTATGTGGTGACCTTGTCCGTCGACCAGGTGATGTTTCGCGAGCCGATCCATGTTGGAGAACTGGTCACCTTCCTGGCCAGCATCAACCACACGGGCACGTCGTCGATGGAGGTCGGCATCAAGGTGATGGCCGAAGACATCCGCACCCAGGTTGCCCGCCATGCCAACAGCTGCTTCTTCACGATGGTGGCGATGGGCGACGACGGCAAGCCCACGCCGGTGCCCCCGCTGCCGCTAGCAACGCCCGACGCACAGCGGCGGTTTTCGGCCGCCACACTGCGCCGCCAGTTGCGCCGGCAACTGATGGATCAATTCGAAGCGGCCCGCAGCGGCGCTGCCGACAAAGCGCCGGTGTAATGCGGCTTTGCGCCAAGCGCGCAAGGCCGCTCTGGCGTAAGCTGCCGCTCGCGTCTCCACCGTCTCGCAAGGAGCGGTTTCATGAGTAAAAAAGTTGCGCGTTTCACCTTTGCCGCGGTCGTACTGCTGACCTTGGGCGCAACGGCGTTTCGTGTCATCACGGCACCTGATCGTGTGAAGGAACGGCGTAACACCGCGCGTGCCGTCTGCATTCAATCGGGTGGTGAATGGGCGACGCTGGACGGCGATGAAGAAATCTGTCGCCGCGCCGAGCCCGCCATCAAAAGCTGAGGCGCGAACCGTAACCGGGGCGACACGTCGGCGAAGCAAGTCCTCGCGCATACTTGCCCTTCGTTCACAGCTTGAGTGTCATGAAGAAAGTTGTGTGGGGCGTGCTCAGCACGGCCAACATCGGTATTGCGAAGGTCATTCCGGGTTTGCAGAAAAGCGCCTGGTGTGATGTGCGTGCGATCGCCTCGCGGTCTTTGCCGGCTGCGCGCGAAGCCGCCGATCGCCTGGGCATCGAGAAAGCCTACGGCTCTTATGAAGCGCTGATTGCCGACCCGCAGATCGAAGCCATCTACAACCCGCTGCCCAACCATTTGCATGTGCCGCTGACCTTGCTGGCGGCCGAGGCGGGCAAGCACGTGTTGTGCGAAAAGCCGATCGCGGTGACTGCCGAAGATGCCGAGCGCTTGCGCGCGGCGGCCGGCCGGGTTCATGTGATGGAAGCGTTCATGGTGCGCTTTCATCCGCAGTGGCTGCGAGCGCGCGAGCTGGTGCGCCAGGGCTACATCGGCACACCGCGCGTCGTTCAAGCGCTGTTTTCTTATTTCAATGACAACCCACAGAACATCCGCAACCAGCCTGAGCTGGGTGGCGGTGCGCTGTACGACATCGGTTGCTACCCGGTTGTGGCCGGGCGGTTTTTCTTCGAAGACGAGCCTCAGCGTGTGATCGCGCTGATCGACCGTGACCCGGCATTGGGTGTCGACCGCACCGTCAGCGCGCTGGTCGACTTCGGGCAAGGGCGGCATCTCGATTTCACCGTCTCGACCCAAAGCGTGCCGTACCAACGGGTGCAGGTCAGCGGCACGAAGCGGCGCATCGAGATCCTGATTCCGTTCAACCCGCCGCCCGATCAGCAGACGATCATCCTGCTCGACGACGGCACGAAGCTCGGTGATGCCAGCAGCCATGCCGAGACCTTGATCGAATGCGACCAATACACGCTGCAGGGTGACGCGTTTTCGCGCGCGATTCGTGGCGAGATCGCCTTGCCCTATGGCATCGACGATGCCGTGAACAACATGCGTGTGATCGATGCGCTGTATCGCTCCGAGAAGTCCGGGCGCTGGGAGAGCGTCTGAACGAATGCTCCGCCCCCTCGCATGGGTCTTTACGGCTTTTCTCTTCATCGCCTTCCCTGCTGCCCGGCCGTTGCCGTGGCGTTGCCAATGGCGGTGACCTTCTAAATCAAATCAACATCGAAGGAGATGTTCATGAGTTCGACATCCCGTTTTGTGCTGTTGCCCACGCGCGGGCTGACGGCCGACCAACCGAATAATTCGAATGCCACCGAAGTGTTCTTGAGCGCGATGAGCCGGCATCCGAGTGCCAAGCAGTTGCGTACCGAACCTTCGAGCTGGGCCGAGTTCAAGGTCATCGACTCGATCCATTCGAACGGCGCCAAGCTCGTGGAGATGAGTGCATCGACGCTGATGCGGCTCAAGCGCGAGCAGCCCGGCGTGCGGGTGGTGCGCGAGATTTTCTATACGCCGGCAAGGGCGCCACGGCCCGGTATTCGCACCGATCTGCGCTCGTTCTCCAAGCGCGCGGTGCTGGCGCAGTCGGTGATCAAGGTGGTGTTCAAAGGCACCGGCAAGGCCGTGCGTGGCGTGGAGGTGATTGCCTTCACCGACTACGAGGCCCGCAAAGGCGCGACTGGTCTCACCAACGCCCGAGGCGAAGCCAAGCTTGACTTGCCGGGCTCGGTGCGCACGCTGGATCGCGTCTATCTCTACCCGGAGCACAGCGCCTGGCCGGCGGTGCTGACGGGCTGGTCGCTGAAAAAGGGCGTGATCGAACTGTCTCCGATCGACTTGGCTTTCGTCGATTCACGCGTCAGGGCTTATCCGGAACGCGCGCCCACCGACGGCGCCAAGGTGACGGTGGGTGTGATCGACACCGGCGTTGGCCCGCATCAGGCGATCAAAGTGGCCGGTGGCGTCAATACCGTGACCGGTGAAGACCCGGCGGATTGGTCCGACAGCGACATTCACGGCACCCACGTGGCCGGCATCCTCGCCGGGCAAGGCGATGTGTTCCGTGGAAACGCGTCGGGCGTGGTGCTGCGCGCTTATCGGGTGTTTGGCAAAGGGGCGGAGGGCGCGTCCAGCTTTGCGATCGCCAAGGCCATTGATCGTGCCGTGGCCGATGGCTGCGACTTGCTCAACCTGAGCCTGGGTGGTGGCCCCGATGACCCGACCACCAGTGACGCCATCA
>CAHJWV010000110.1 GCA_903643055.1 Burkholderiales bacterium
CGAGAAAATCCAGCGTATGCGAGACCACCCAGGTATCGATGCGCGGCATCAGACCATGTCGCTCGGCCGCAGGCAGGAATTGATTCGGCGCGATGATATCCCCGCTCAATAACATGCGCACAAGCACTTCGATGGTGCGCACCGTGCCGTTGCTTGACGTCATGATCGGTTGGGCGTACAGGAGCAGCCGATCTTCCTCCAGCGCCGAATCGATCACGCTGAGCCAGTTGATGTCGTTCATCCGACGCATTGGAGCAGCGTTGGCGTCGAACACTCGGGCTTGATGACGACCGCCCTGCTTTGCGGCATAGCAGGCCGAATCAGCGTTGGCCATCGCCTGGTCGGGTTCGCTGCAGGTCACCGCGGACAGCATGACCAGCCCCGCGCTCATACCGATCGATACTCGCTTGCCCTCTTTCTCCATGACAAGCGCGTGCACATCGTGCTCCAGTCGCTGCATCTTGGCTTGTGCCTCAGCGATTGAGCAATCGAACAGGATGATCGCGAATTCGTCGCCGCCCATCCGCGCCACGATGTCGCTGGAGCGGGTATGTCGACGCAGGATATCCGCAACCTGACGCAATACTTTGTCGCCTGCAGAATGGCCGAAACTGTCGTTGACGAGCTTGAAGTGATCCAAGTCCACCAAGCAGAGCACGGTGGACACCTCGACGCCAGCACGGTACGTTTTCATCCGCATCATCTCGCTGTCGAAAGCTCGCCGATTGAGCAGACCGGTCAGTTCGTCGTGAGTCGCCTGGTGATGGAGTTCCTCCGTGCGCTCGGCCACGCGCTGTTCGAGGGTGGCGTTCTGCTCAGCGATTACGGCCATCGTCGCCAGGTTGTTGCGGACGACCCACAAGGCGACAGCGGTACCGCTGAGCATGGCCACCAACACCAGGATGGCATCCCGCGTGAAGGCACGGGTCCGGCTGCGGTGTGCGTCGTTTACAGATTGCGCCGAGCGTTCCTTTTGCAGCGTCAGGAATGCCGATACCTCTGCGCGCCAGAGCGTTTCTGCCGGGCGAACCTCGGTCGTCAGGGTCGAGGTGGCTTCGAGATTGTTGCCCTCAGCACCCAGTGCGACGGCCTTCTTGAGGCTGGGCAATGCCTGGATACCGATGTTTTTGATTTCTTCGAAGAGCTTGCGGCCCGCATCGTCCGAGTCGTCGCCCGCCAGTTCCTTGGACAGCGCAGCCTCGACGCGTCCGTATTCGACCGCCGACTTCTCGAACTGCTTGTTCTCCTTGTCGATGGAGTCCATGTCGGTCAGCAACGTCACCGTGCGCGACTCGATCGCCATGTTATTGATGACGTTCAACAAGTCGTTGGCCAAACCCGTGCGGCTATTGTTGACCTCAACGATCTGGTCAAGTTGCCGGCTCACTTCGCGCAACGCGAGCGCGCCGGAGATCGCAATGGCCAGCACGAGCAACATCACGAATCCGAAGCCACCCCCGAGGCGATGCGCAACGGAGAGCGTTTTCACTGATGAGCGTAGTGACATGGGAGTTCCACGAAAGATATGCGTCATTTCGACATCTCGCCGCTCCGATTGAGGAACTAATTCCGTTCTGGCGCTAAAGACATGGCGGTTCTGTCGCAATAAGGATTTCGGCTCGAAGCCGCACACTAGCAGTAGTGTGTCTTTGGTGCCGGTCCACTACGGGTAGCGTCTCGTTCTTGTCGAAATTTCTTATTGCGACAGAACCCTCATTCATTCCCCTGCCTCGCCACCAGGCCGTAGTTGCACTTCATTTTGGTGTTGGCAAGCCGATTGAACAGGTTCCCGGCCTATGAACGCAGTGTTACTGCGGACGGGGTGCATTGGATCGAAGAAACTAAGGCTTGATTGTGGAAGCGATAACCGACAGTTTGAATACAAATACCTTCGCGGAGCGGTTGGCTGCTGTTTCCAAGGCCTTTTTACAAGGGAAGCTTATCCATGCTTCAGGCTTAGCCGCGGCGCTGTTCATACAAGCCAAAAATGCGGGCGCGCGAGCGGCAATCGCTGATGCAGCGACGATCGGAGCGCAAATCGAGCGGCGGCGTGCACGCCACGACGAAGGACTGCGATATATAGCGGCAGCGGTTGAAGCCGCCATCGCCGAATGCGACCCGGCCCGAGAGAGCCGCGCTTGCACCGAACACGCGCACATCCTGTCGGGCATGGGGTGCAGTTCAGAGGCGATAGACGCAAGCTACAAGGCCCTGTATCTCGCCGAAAAATGTGGCGAGCCCGACACCCTGGCGGCCGCCAGCGACGCGTTGAGCAGCGCGTTGTGGGATCTGGGGCACTGGGAAGAGGCACACGAAAGTTACCGGCGCGTGCAGGCATGCGCCATCGCCTCCGGAAGTGTGGAATGGCTCGCAAAGTCTCATGGCGGCCTGGCGGGGATGGAAATGGAGATGGCAGCGCGGGATGGTTACGACCATTCACGCGACCGGTTGCTGCGGGCCGGCGATCACGCTGCCGAATACCATCGGCTGTCGGCACTGCGCGGCGATGTGCGCGGCATGTGGTGCGGTCTGGAGGGTCGGGCCTTGGCTTTGCTGCGCCTAGGCGATCGTCCGGCGGCTCGCCGGATCATGGCCAGCCTGCTGGACGCGTCCGACCCTTTCGATCTGGCCTTGACGCTGGGCAATCTTGCCGAAATCGAGCTTCTCGACGGCGACGCGGCGTCTGCGGTGCGCAATGCGTTGAAAGGACTCGCGATCACCGAGGCGAGCGGTCAAACGCGGGCCGAAATGCTGTGCTGCGAGATCCTCTACAAGGCCTACAGAGCCCTGGGCGACTTGAACAGCGCGTTGGACATGCACATCCGCTACCACTCGACCTATGTCCGTCTGGCATCACAAACCGCACGGCAACACGCTGCGGCATTGGCTGTCAAACTCCAGACACATCAAGCGGTCGCCGCTGCGGAGTTCGAACGTACGCGTGCCTCGACGATGGAACGCATGTCGATGGAGGACGGCCTCACCGCGATTTCGAACCGCCGCTACCTCGACATCTGGTTGGCGCAGGCTCTGCAGGGGATGCCCAACGCCGCAGGTTTCGGATTGGCGCTGATGGACCTGGATCACTTCAAGCGCGTCAACGACGAATGCTCGCATCTGGCAGGTGACGCGGTGCTTCGCCGCGTCGCAGAAATCCTCAAGGCCAATTCGCGCCCCAGCGATTTGCCGGCGCGCTACGGTGGTGAGGAGTTTGTGTTGATCCTGTCCGGGTTGGACGCTAAAGCGGCGCGTCAGGCCTGCGAACGCGTGCGCGCCGCCGTGGCAGCCGAGGACTGGTGTGCGATCGACCCGCGGATTGAATTGACGGTGAGCGTCGGCATGACTCACACCTCGGAATTTGAAGCACTCCCAACCGCGCTTACGCTGCTGGCCTTAGCCGACCGACGCCTGTACAGAGCAAAGACGGAGGGCCGCAATCGAGTGGTTGTCGATGGCGGGATGACGCCGGTCGGGTGAATGTATGGATCGTGTCCGAGCAGCGTCAGCGGTGGAAGGACGCCGCCGGCTTACCGCTTACGCTTGATGCGCGGCCCGCGCGTTGGCGAAGATGCCGCCGTGAGGTTCTGTCGCATTACTGTAACGACGTACGTGCGGCCTGAGGAGGGGGTGTCTGGCGAAGATCAGAACGCCAGGTTGTAGAACAGCTCTGCTGCGGACATGACCTGGCCTTCAGGGCCCGCGGACTGGCCCTTGCGGATCATGTGCATGATTTCGATGCCGGCGATGATCTTGGCGGCGCAGTGGAAGTTCTTGAACCCGAGCATCGGGCGGGTCCGGCGCTTGATCGCACGGTGGTCCTGTTCGACGAGATTGTTCAGGGACTTGGACTGGCG
>CAHJWV010000111.1 GCA_903643055.1 Burkholderiales bacterium
ATCTTACCAGCTGCTTCGACTTCGAGCAAGGGCATGACGCTGCGCTGCCTTCGTCGCCGTCACACAGCACAAGGTTTTTGGCAAGGCACTGTGCAACGAAATGCGGCAGCGATCATCGATAACAAAGGTGCCAGAGACCCGCGTGCTAGAGAACCCGCCCGCGCCCCTCTGCAGGACGCATGTCGCTCACGTGCGGCCTGCCGCGCGGCGACAGCTGCCCATTCAAAGCTCCTGTGAAGGCATGTGACCGGGCGAGGCTCGATGGGTTGAGCGCCCCGCTTGCGATCAGTACATGTCGCCCGAAGACACCGTGCCCGGCGCCAGGTTTTCGAACTTCGTCAACGGCTTCAGGAAGGCCAGCTTCACAGTCCCGGTCGGGCCATTGCGCTGCTTGCCGATGATGATCTCGGCAACGCCCGGCTCCTTGCTATCTTCCTTGGTGTAGTAGTCGTCGCGGTAGATGAACATGATGACGTCCGCATCCTGCTCGATGGCGCCGGACTCTCGCAAGTCGCTCATCATCGGCCGCTTGTCGGTCCGGGTTTCGACGCTTCGGTTCAGCTGCGACAACGCGATCACCGGGCACTTCAACTCCTTCGCCAACGACTTCAGGCCCCGCGAGATTTCACCGATCACCGTGGCCCGGTTTTCTTCGTTGCCGCCGCTGCCGCTCATCAGCTGCAGGTAATCGACAACGATCAAGCCGAGCTGGCCGCACTGGCGGGCTTGGCGCCGCGCACGCGCACGCAGCTCGCTGGGGCTCAGCGCCGAGCCCTCGTCGATGAACATGCTGACCTTGCCGAGCTTTTCGACCGCTTCCGAGAGCCGGCCCCATTCGTCGTCACGCAAGGCACCGGTGCGCAAATGGCCCTGGTCGATGCGGCCCAGCGAGCCGACCATCCGCAGCGCCAATTGCGCTGCGCCCATTTCCATCGAGAACACCACCACCGGCAAGCCTTCGCTGACGGCCACGTGCTCACCGATGTTCAGCGCAAACGCGGTCTTGCCCATCGAAGGGCGCGCCGCCAGCACGATCAAGTCACCCGGCTGCAGGCCGGAGGTCATGCGGTCGAGGTCGAAGAAGCCGGTCCGCACGCCGGTCACTTCTTCGGCGCCGTTCTCGTGCAGCTCATTGACCCGATCGATCAGCTGAACGACCAAGGTGTCCATGCTGAGAAAGCCCTGCCGCGAACGCGAACCTTCTTCACCAATCTTGAAGATCTTGCTTTCGGCTTCGTCGAGGATCTGCGAGACCGGCCGCCCCTGCGGATTGAACGCGTCGGTGGCGATCTCATCGCTGACCGCTACCAGCTTGCGCAGCACGGCGCGCTCGCGAACGATCTCGGCGTAGCGGCGCAAGTTGGCCGCGCTCGGCACGCTTTGCGCCAGCGCGTTCAGGTACACGAGGCCACCGCATTCATCGGCCTTGCCCAGCCCTTGCAGCTGCTCGAACACGGTGATTACGTCGGCCGGCTTGGCGCCGTTGATCAGGCCGCCGATCGCCGAATAGATCAGCTGATGTTCCAGACGATAGAAGTCGGTGTCGCGCAACAGATCACCCGCGCGGTCCCAGGCGCTGTTGTCCAACAACAGGCCCCCGATCACGCTTTGTTCGGCCTCGATCGAATGCGGAGGGATGCGCAGCCGCGCGACTTCGTCATCACGCACGCCACCCAACTGGTTCGGAAGATTGAAAACCGTCGACATCATTGAATCCTGTGAGCGGTTACGCAGTCAGCGTGCGCAAGTCCATCGCAAAGCATACGAGCACAAGCGCCACCCCACTGTGGACAAGGCTGTGCATATCCGGTGATGAAACTGAGGAGGCTTCTGTATAACCGCAGCCGCCCAAAGAAAAGCTGCTTACCGAAATACCAAAAGAAAAAGGGCCGGCAGTGCCGACCCTTTTGTCGTGAAGCCCGGAGGCTTCAGTCAATCTCGCTCAGTCGGTTTCGCCAACGACCACGACCTTGACCTCGATGACCACATCGGTGTGCGGCGCCACGGTCACGATGTGTTCGCCGACCGTCTTCAATGGGCCATTGGGCAAGCGAACTTGCGCCTTGACAGTCTTGAAGTCGATGCGGGTCAGCGCATCGGCGATGTCCTGGTTCGTCACCGAACCAAACAGACGGCCATCCACACCGGCCTTTTGCGTGATGTGGACCGTGCGGCCGCTCATCTTGTCGCCCAGGGCACGTGCGGTCGCCAGCTTGTCAGCGGCAGCCTTTTCGAGCTCAGCGCGCTTGGCTTCGAATTCCTTGATCGCAGCTTCCGTGGCACGGCGTGCTTGGCGGGTTGGGATCAGGAAGTTGCGGGCGAAACCATCTTTGACCTTGACGACATCGCCGAGGTTGCCGAGGTTGGCCACTTTTTCGAGAAGGATCACTTGCATGTCGTCGCTCCTCAGACCTTGTGCTGGTCGCTGTACGGGAGCATCGCCAGGAAGCGGGCGCGCTTGATACAGGTGGTCAGTTGACGCTGGAAGAAAGCGCGCGTGCCCGTCAGGCGAGCCGGCGTGATCTTGCCGTTTTCACCGATGAAGTCGCGCAGCGTGTCGATGTCCTTGTAGTCGATTTGCTCGACGCCGGTCACCGTGAAGCGGCAGAAGCGCTTGCGACGGAACAGCAGGGATTGTTGGTTGCGCTTGGGTTTGCGGTCCTTGGAGAACCGGCCTTTACCACGTGGTGGGGGCATTTTTCACCTCTTAAATATCTATCCGGAACAAACAAGAGCCTGCGTTGGCAGAGCTCATTCGAATTCAGTCACATGCAGCACCGTGCCTCGGCCATTGCGCTGGTGAGTCA
>CAHJWV010000112.1 GCA_903643055.1 Burkholderiales bacterium
GTGTGCTCTTCCGATCTGCGCTTGGCGGCTCATTCGATCGCCGACTATGTCTATGAGAAGCTGACCGGCGAGAAGGGCGTGTTCTCGACCCGCATTGCCTACGTCACCCGCACCGGCAACCGCTATGCACTGCGCGTGGCCGATGCCGATGGCGAAGGCGGCCAGGTCGCGCTGAACAGCCCGGAGCCGATCATCTCGCCGGCCTGGGCGCCCGATGGCCGCGAGTTGGCCTACGTGTCCTTCGAGAGCCAGAAGGCGGTGGTCTACGCGCAAGACGTGTCGTCGGGCAAGCGCCGCTCGATCGCCAATTTCCGCGGCTCGAACAGCGCGCCGACCTGGTCGCCCGACGGCCAGACGATGGCCGCCACGCTCAGCCGCGACGGCATCTCGCAGATCTATGTGATGGGGCGTAACGGCGAGAATCCGCGCCGCGTCACGACCAGCCAATCGATCGATACCGAACCGGTTTTCACGCCCGATGGCCGCAGCCTCTATTTCGTCAGCGACCGCAGCGGCGGCCCGCAGGTTTATCGCACTGCCGTCAGCGGCGGCAGCGTCGAGCGCGTGACCTTCACCGGCAACTACAACATCAGCCCCTCGCTCAGCCCGGATGGCCGTTATCTCGCCTACATTTCGCGCCAGGGCGGAGGCTTCAAGCTCTACGTCACCGAACTCGCGAAGGGCTCGACGCCGCAGGCGATCACCGAATCTGTCGATGATGAAAGCCCGAGCTTCGCGCCCAACGGCCGCCTGATCATTTATGCCACGCGCTCTGAAGGGCGCGATGTGTTGATGACCACCACGCTGGACGGCAAGATCAAAGCCAAACTCGTGTCGACTTCGGCCGACGTGCGCGAGCCCATGTGGGGCCCTTACGGACGCTGATGCGCCGTCAGGGCCTGTTTTATTTTTGAGCTGAATCTTTCCTTCCTATCCCTTTTATCGACCCCGGAGACCATCATGAAAAAAGCCTTCCCTCTGACCGCTGCTGCTTTGGCAGTTGCCTTTCTCGCCGGTTGCGCATCGAGCGTAAAGCTCGACGACAAGCCCGCGCCTGTTGAAACCCGCACGCCGGCCACCAACGACTCAGCTGCTAACGCAACCCCGTCGCAGACTCAGGTCGCAAGCGTCGATGTCAAGGACACCGCTTCGAACAACCTGCCGCGCGTCGTGTACTTCGACTACGACAGCTTCGTCGTCAAGGACGAGTTCCGCCCCGTGGTTGAAGGCCAAGCCAAAGTCTTGAGCGCCGACCGCAAGAAGAAGATCGCCGTCGAAGGCCACACCGATGAACGCGGTGGCAGCGAATACAACCTGGCGCTGGGCCAGAAGCGCGCTGAATCCGTCGTCAAGGCGCTGACCTTGCTCGGCGCGAGCGACTCCCAACTCGAAGCCACCAGCTTCGGCAAAGAGCGCCCAGCCGTCAAAGGCAGCGACGAAGCCTCGTGGGCCAAGAACCGCCGCGCTGAGCTGATCAACCGCTGAGGCCGGGCCCATGCACCCCTTGATGCGTCTCGCACCTGTGGCCGGGGTTCTGGCCGTTGCGCTTTGGGCGCCCGTATCGCATGCGGCCCTGTTTGAGGACGATGAGGCTCGAAAGGCCATCCTTGATCTGCGACAGAAGCAGGAGAGCGAAGAGCGTCAGCGGGTGCGGCTCACGGACAGCAATACACAGCTGATCGAACAGATCGGCCAACTCAAGCGCAGCCTCCTGGACCTGAACACCCAGTTGGAGCTGATGCGCTCCGACGTCGACAAATTGCGTGGCCAGGGCGAGCAACTCAGCCGCGACGTGGCCGAACTGCAGCGTCAGCAAAAGGACGTGCAGCAAGGCGTTGACGACCGCATCCGCAAGCTCGAGCCGCAGACCGTTTCGGTCGATGGCAAAGACTTCCTGGCCGATCCCGAAGAGAAGCGGCAGTTCGACGAGAGCCTGGCCGTGCTGCGCAAGAGCGACTTTGCGGCAGCCTCTGCGGCACTCGTGGCCTTCAATCGGCGTTATCCCGCCAGTGGCTATCGGCCTTCCGCGTTGTTCTGGCTCGGCAACGCGCAGTACGGCATGCGTGACTACAAAGAGGCCATGGCCTCTTTCCGTGCCTTGGTGGCTGCAGCGCCCGACCATGCGCGTGCACCGGAAGCCTTGCTGTCGGTGGCCAATTGCCAGATGGAATTGAAAGACGCCAAAGGCGCACGCCGAACGATCGATGAGCTGATCAAGACCTACCCGAAATCCGAAGCGGCGCAAGCTGGCAAGGAACGCTTGCCTTCGCTGAAGTAAGCCGTGATGAATGCGCCGATGGATGGATTGTTGCCGGATCTGGAGCGCCGCTTTGGCGGCCTGCAGCGCTTGTATGGCGACATCGGTTACCGGCGCATCCGCGCGGCACGTATTGCCGTGGTCGGGCTCGGCGGCGTGGGTTCATGGGCTGCTGAAGCGCTTGCGCGCAGTGGCGTGGCCGAGTTGACGCTGATCGACATGGATCACGTCAGCGAATCCAACATCAATCGGCAGATCCAGGCGATGGGCGCGACGGTCGGCCAAAGCAAAGGCGAGGCGCTCCGTGAGCGCATCGCCGACATCCACCCCGGTTGCGACGTCGTGTTCATCGACGATTTCGTGACGCCCGACAACTGGCCCGCCTTGCTTGTGCGCGAGGTCGACGTGTTGATCGATGCTTGCGATCAAGTGCATGCAAAGATGACGTTAGCTCAGTGGGGGCTGCAATACAACAAGCCGGTGGTAAGCGTCGGCGCGGCCGGTGGCAAGCAACGGCCGCAAGCGGTGGAAGTGGATGATCTGGCGCAGGTCACGCACGACCCCTTGCTCGCCTCGTTGCGGCAGCGGCTGCGCAAGCATCATGGCGCGGCTCGCACCGGTGCCATCGGTGTTCGCTGCGTGTTCTCTCGTGAGCAAGTGCAGCCGCCTGCTGAGGCTTGCGATGTGGACGGCAGCCTCAACTGCCATGGCTACGGATCTAGCGTGGTGGTGACCGCAACTTTCGGTTTGGTGTCGGCATCAGAAGCGCTACAATGCTTGCTTCGCTGAGTTAGTTGATTCGGCCTCGTAAAGCCAGCTATAATCATGGGCTTGCCGGGTCGTTAGCTCAGTCGGTAGAGCAGCGGACTTTTAATCCGTTGGTCGCGTGTTCGAGTCACGCACGACCCACCATGTTTCATCATGGGGCAGTCCAAAATTTGGGGCTCTTAGCTCAGTTGGTAGAGCAGCGGACTCTTAATCCGTTGGTCGACAGTTCGAATCTGTCAGGGCCCACCAACTTAAATGCCTCGCGTCGTAGCCGTGACATCGGTGAGATGCGGGGCATTTGTCATTTCCCTCTCGGTTCACAACCGGAGCAGAGAAATGGCAAGACGAGTGACAGCCCTCAGTAACAAGGGCGGTGTAGGCAAAACGACGGGCCTGGCCAACTTGGGCGCGGTGCTCGCTGACATGGGGGCGCGGGTTCTGT
>CAHJWV010000113.1 GCA_903643055.1 Burkholderiales bacterium
AGCTGTCTGCGAGTGGACGGGTTGGGGTTTGCGGTGGAGGCAGCTACCGTGCTGAACGACGAACCGCTGATGGGCGGCGGCATGGCAACGGCCATTCGAATGGCGACGAGCGAGGCCGGCGTCGAGATGCACCAGGCCGACTTCCGGCTGAGCGACGTGGCAGGCGAGTCTTATGCATTTGAAGAACTCGCACTGGCACAGTCCCGGGTGATGCGCACGACCCGCGAAACGCAAGACCTTTGGCCCCCGGCTTCATCTGTCGGCGACTGCGGCGCCGCGGCCGGGGCCATTCAATTGGCCTGGGCCGAGCAAGCCTTTGCGCGTTCGTATGCCCCGGGCCGTCTTGCGCTGGCACACAGCAGTGCCTATGCCGGGGCTCGCGCGGTGGCGGTGGTCAGCGCACCCGGGGTGATCCATGTCGCATGAGGTTTACGCCAACGGCATGGAAATCGCCGCCAAGTCCGGATCAGGCAAGGTGATCGCGGCCTTTCCGGATGTGTGCATGTCGCCACCACCACCACCGGCCGGGCCGATCCCGCTGCCCTACCCGAACACGTCGATGTCGACCGACTTGAAAGAGGGTTCCGACACCGTCAAGCTCGGCGGAAAGCCGGCGGCATTGGCCCAGCAGTCGTACTACCAGCCATCGGCCCTGGGTGACGAAGCCGCGACCAAGGCCTGGGGCATGTCGGTGATCACGCACCAGATCACAGGCAAGACGTATTTCCAGGCGTGGTCCATGGATGTACTCATCGAAGGCAAGAACGTCTGCCGTCACCTTGACATCACCACCAGCAACCACGCGAGCTACCCCGGCAGCACACCGCCGTTCCCGAATCAGGAGGCCATGGTTCTGGTGGCGCAGGAACGCATTGCCAACAAGCAATGCCCCTGTTGCGGCAAGACCGACTGTGTGGCTGCGTTCAAAGAGGGCGAGACGGCGCAAAGCATGGATGACTTCTACGGCTTCAATCAAACCGAGAATGGCGCTCCGACCGCAGAAGCCACGGCACGGTTCGGTGTCTACAAGCGCTTGCTGGCCATCAAGGAACGGCATTGCACTTGCGAGGGGCGGGTGTTCCCACAGGCGCCGTGCGATGTGTTCAGGGCGCCGGATGGTGAACGGACGAAGAAAATCGTCGCCAAGTGGGACGCCGAAAGCGATAGCTACTACGCTCATTTCACCTCCGCCCACCCCGACGCAATTTCAAACTTCGTCGCCGCAAACCGCAACGAGGCAGCTCCCAGCGCAGGCCCGCGCTTCGGCAAAGGCAATCACCTCACGCCCAAGAGCGCGGGCGGCTGCCCCGACAACCCGGGGAATCTTCAGCCGCACGACACGCTGTGCAAAGCTTGCAAGCTGATCGACGATCAATTCGGCCGCTGGCAAGGCAACAATGCGCAATGGCGGGAACAGTGGAACACTGCCTTCCGCGAGTCGGGCATCAAGCGCAGGACCATCGCCAATTTCACCCCGAACCACTGGTGAGCCTTCCATGACCCTTGCCCCTTTCGCCGAGCGCCCGAGCCTGATTCAAGCTGGCCTGGAGTTCAGCCGCTTTGGCTACTTCGTGCGACCTTTGTCCGAGCAAGACCTTGCAAGCGCAGGCGCGTCCGCACCGGCCTGGCTGAATCTCGACCATTTGATCCACACGCTGCAGGCTGGCGACTTCTCGGCGATCCAGCCGCTGCTGGCCGCGAGCCGCGCAAGCACAGACTGGCGTTTAAAGACCGTGGCTACCCGTGTGCTGGGCCATGTGGGCCATGCCGAATGCTTTGGCGACATGCGGGCCGAGCTTGAAGCGCTGCCAGTTCGCCAGATGAAGACGGTCGATGTGGCCACGCGCGAAATCGTGCTGCTGTACTGCAAAAGCTTTGCCGCGTGGGGCAGGCTCGACGTGGTGCCCGTCTTGCTGGATTGGTACCTGAGCCTGCGCCTGAAAAAGACCCACGAGATTGCGATTCTTCCAATACTGATGGAGGAGCTGTTGCTCGATGACAGCACCAATTCCATGATGGGCCTCGAACCGCCGGAAGACGGGCTCGAAGACTATCTGAATCTGGTGATGAACCAGTACGACGCCGCGGTGGAACGTCTGGGCTCCGACAAGCTCATCGTTTACCGCGGCGCGCTTTATTCGGTGGACAACATCGCCGAGCGAATGCGCCAGCCTGGCGACCAGAGCGATGCCGTCACGCTGCGCCGGCTGCGAGAGCGTTTCGAACCGTCGACCGGCATCGACTGCAGTGCGGTCTTTGCCGGCCCCAGTGTGGCACCCATGCAGGCAGCAGCACTGGCGGAAAAGTTTTTTGACTCGCACGAGGCCGATCGCTACGAACCCGGTATTCGCTACTTCTTCGGTCGAGCCGTCCCGGGCTGAGCCGTCACAGGATCAGATGCGAACGCGGCCACCGCGCGCCCAGCGGGCCTTGCGTTTCGGGCGCTTGTTCCCGCACAGATGCGCCAGAGCCTGATGCCGATGCGTAGCGTATCGCCGGCGGTGTGCAAGCTGAAACCTTGCCCGTCGGTGCGCAGCGACTGCCCTCACAACCCAAGTCATACCGCGTCATTCGTTCAAGCATCGACAGGCGGTCAGCATGCTGACAACCACGTCCACAGTCTCAATCGCAGACTCGCTAACTCGACACCAACACGCACCCGTCCTATCATCCAATCTGCCCCGACCGGAGCCTGAAAGCCCACGATCGAGACAAGCTTCAACGCACGCGGGCCCTCCCCGCCACACCCTCCGGGTTGCCGTCACTCCGAGGCTGCCGATCACGACAGCACCAGGGAGTGCTCATGAGCCTCACGCTGATCGCCAGGATCCAGCCCTCGAATGTTCCGGATTGATCCCGGCCTCAACCCGAATGGCACTTACTTTGGCCGAGGTGCGTGACCGTAGTTCATGACTTGTCGGCGAGCCTGGGCGCGCGGCATCTTCAACCAAGGAAAGGGTTTGGGCCGTCACTTTCGCATTCGTGGCTCGATACGTCCGGGGCGGTGACCGACTTTGCATTGAGCGATCGATGCGAACAGCCTCTGGCGATCACTTGCGCTGCAAAGTCCTCGCACCGTCCACTCTGTCCACAATTGCACCGTGTGCTTGAAGCTCAGGCTGCGCGGGTCCACGTTGGCATCGCAGGCGGCCTGCGCCATGAGCAGTCGGAT
>CAHJWV010000114.1 GCA_903643055.1 Burkholderiales bacterium
ACGACGCCAGCCACGACGGGCCCATCTGGCTCGCATACAAGCCGCGTTCGCCCACCGAACTCGCCACATTCACGGACAACAGAAACGGCTGATCCAGCCGCTCCGCCGGAATTTCCAACCAGATCTTGTCGTCCTTGCGCCAGATCGGCACGAAGCCCGCCTGCCGCGTCGCGCCCTTGATCACTTCGTTGAAAGGCTTGGGCTGCGATGGATCGAGCTTGGCCGCATTGGCCGCCACGCCTGACGCGGCTGAAGCCGGCGGGGAGGCCGCCGCCACGGGCGCCGGCACACTCGCGACCTCATCGGCCTGAGGCGGCGTCGGCATGGGTTTGGCTTCGGCCGTGGGCACCGGCACGGTCGTGCAGGCCTGGAGCATCAGCACGGCGGCCACGGTAACGGCCAGAGATGTGCGAGCCGATGAAACTTTCGAATCTTTCACGGAAGGGTCCTTGTGGGAAATCGGTGTCTGGATGAGACAGGAGGTCGGCCAAGCGGCACGGCAGTTTAGGGTCGATTGCCACGGCTTCTTGCGCCGGGCCCGACGGAGTCGGGCAAACTCCGACGGCTGCAAGTTCAACGCTGAAATGGCTCCGCTTCGAGCCGTCTTCGCCCCCTCAGGTTCCATGACAACTCACCTGCTTTATCTGCATGGTTTTCGCTCTTCGCCCCAATCAGCGAAGGCGCGCCGCATGGCCGACTGGATGAAAACCCATGCGCCGCAGGTGACATGGTGGTGTCCGCAGTTGCCGCCCTCGCCGGCCGAAACCCTTCAGTTGCTCAGCGCCGGCACGGTGGATTGGCCTCGCTCTCGCATGGCGATCGTCGGCAGTTCATTGGGCGGCTTCTATGCGACGGTGTTGGCCGAACGGCTGGGTTGCAAGGCCGCGCTGCTGAACCCGGCCGTTGACCCGGCACGCGATCTGGCCCGGTACATCGGAGATCTCAAAGCCTGGCACAGCGATGAGCATTTCCTCTTCCAGCCGGCTTACATCGACGAGCTGCAAGCCATCACGCCAGGTGAGCTGAAGCGGGCGGCGAACTACTTCGCGGTGATCGCCACCCACGACGAAGTGCTCGACTGGCGCGAGATGAGCGCGCGTTACCGTGGCTCCCATTTGCGCATCGTTGAAGGCGGCGACCATGCGCTGACCGACTTCGATGAACACCTCCCCCATCTGCTCCATTTTCTGAAGCTCGCGCCCTCGCCCTGAGGCGCATCGGGTTCAAGCGACAATCCCCGCCATGTACGCACTGTTTGATGACGCAGGTAAATTCCTCGCCGGCCGGGTGATGTCCGAGGCCGACAGCTCGGTGCAGATCGAGCTCGATTCGGGCAAACGGGTCAAAGTGAAGTCAGCCAACGTGCTGCTCAAGTTCGACAAGCCCGCGCCCGCCGAACTCCTGGCCGAAGGCCAACGCCTCGCGCAAGACATCGATCTCGACCTCGCCTGGGAATTCGCGCCCGAGGCCGAGTTTGGCTTCGCCGATCTGGCCCGCGACTACTTCAGCGCCAGCGCTGGCCCCGCCCATCAGGCAGCCGCGTTGTTTCGCCTGTTCGACGCGCCGCATTACTTTCGCCGTTTCGGCAAAGGCCTGTTCAAGAAGGCGCCGGAAGACATCGTCAAGGCAGCCCTGCTCGGCATCGAGCGCAAGAAGCAACTCGCTGCCCAGATCGAAGCCTGGGCGAACGAACTGGCGGCCGGCCAATGCCCGGCACCCGTGCGCGAGCAGCTCTACAAGATCCTCTTCAAGCCCGACAAGAACGCCGCGGAATACAAGGCGGTGGTCGAGGCTGCAAAATTGGCCCAGAAGGCCCCGCTGGATCTGCTGACCACCGCCGGCGCGATTGACTCACCGTATCAGTTCCACTGGCGCCGTTTCCTGTTCGAAAACTTCCCCAAGGGCACCCACTTCCCTGCGCTGCAGGCGCCGGCCATCAAGGAAGCTCTGGCCAAGGCGCCGGTGCGGGCCTTCTCGATCGACGACTCCAGCACCACCGAAATCGACGACGCGCTCTCGGTGCAGGGCCTGGGCAGCGGCACTGTGATCTTCGGCGTGCACATCGCTGCGCCGGCGCTGGCCATCGGCACCGACAGCCCGATCGACAAGGTGGCACGCGAGCGGCTGTCGACCGTCTACATGCCGGGCTACAAGCTGACGATGCTGCCCGACGATGTGGTGCAGGCCTACACGCTGCAAGCCGGGCGCGACTGCCCAGCAGTTTCGCTCTACGTGAGTTTCGATGAAACGACGCTGGCCATCACCGGCAGCGAAACCAAGCTCGAACTCGTGCCGATCGCAGCCAACCTGCGCCACGATCAGCTCGATGACGTGATCACCGAAGCCACGCTGACCGGAGAAGCGCCGGCCAGCTATGAATTCGCACCCGATCTGGCCTTTGCTTTCCGCCTTGCTCGTCATCTCAAAGCCGGCCGAGAACTCGTGCGCGGCAAGCCGGAGTTGTTCAACCGGCCCGACTACAACTTCCGCCTCGACGGCAATGACGGCGCCGAACCCCAAGGCCACGAGCAAGTGCGCATCAGCACCCGCACGCGCGGCTCGCCCCTCGATCTGATCGTCGCCGAAGCCATGATCCTGGCCAACAGCACCTGGGGCGGCTGGCTCAATGACCTTGGCGTGCCTGGCATCTACCGCAGCCAGGCCAGCATGGCGCCCGGCGTCAAGGTGCGCATGGGCACGCGGGCCGCACCTCACGCAGGCATGGGTGTCGCGCAATACACCTGGGCCACCTCACCGTTGCGCCGTTATGTCGATTTGGTCAATCAGTGGCAGATCATCGCCTGCGCGCGGCATGGCCGCACGGCAGCACTCGCAGCGCCGTTCAAACCGAAGGACGCCGCCTTGTTCTCGATCATCTCGAGCTTCGATGCCGCCTACTCCGCCTACAACGGCTTCCAGTCAGGCATCGAACGCTACTGGACCCTGCAATACCTGGCTCAGCAAGGCTTGCAAGAGTTGGATGCGGCGGTGATGAAAGACGGCCTGGTGCGTGCAGATGAACTGCCACTCGTGTTCCGCGCCGTTGGGGCTGATCGGCTGCCTCGCGGCGCCCGCGTGCGGGTGAAGATTGGAGGCACCGACCTGCTAACCCTGGACGTACATGCCAGTGTCGTCGCCCGGCTCGATGACCCGACGACCACCGCCGACGACGCGACCGTCGATGAGGCCGAGACCGAAGAGGTCACCAGCGGCCCGCTCACACTGGCCATCGATGTGCAAGGCGACGGCGGCTCCGAGGAGCAACCCGCCGCGGCATCTGCAGCCTGACCGCCTGCGCACCGCCACTCAACAACAACCGCTTCGAGCGCCTTAACCTCCTCCACTGTAACGATGCGCTGGCTCAAGAACCTGTCTGCCCTGCAGATCGCGCTCACCATTTCGATCGGCGTGCATGCAGCCGTTTTGATGGTGCGCTTCGTCGACCCCGAAGGCTTCAACCGCGTGTTTCAAGACACGCCGCTGGAAGTCATCCTCGTCAATTCGCGCTCGAACGAAGCGCCAGCCAAGGCGCAGGCGATTGCCCAGCGCAATCTGGCCGGCGGCGGTGATTTCGATCGCGGCAGGGCCACCTCGCCGTTGCCGGCTTCGCCGAGCACGGAGATTGGCGACTCGACCGACGACACCCGCAAGCAGATCGATCAACTGCAAGAAACGCAGCAACAGCTGCTTGCGCAGATTCGCCGCGAGCTGGCTTTGTTGCCGCAACCGGACCCGCGGCGCGACAGCGGCGCTCCCGATCAAAACGCGCAGGAAGAGCATCGCCGCCAGTTGCTGCAGCTGCTGGCCGAGATCGAGAAGCGCATCAACGAAGAAAATGCTCGCCCGAAAAAGCGCTACATCAGCCCGGCCACGCGCGAAGAGATCTACGCGATCTACTACGACCAGCTGCGCCGCAAGATCGAAGAGCGTGGCACACGCAACTTTCCTGAGCACCAAGGCCGCAAGCTCTACGGCGAGCTGACGATGAACGTGACAATCGACGTGCAAGGCGGCGTAGTCGAAACCGACGTGGTGCGCTCATCCGGAATCCCCTTGCTGGACAAGCGGGCCACCGCCATCGTCTATGCGGCTGCGCCATTCGGCCCGTTCAGCAGCGATATGCGCAAGAAAGCCGATCAACTGGTAATCACCTCGCGCTTCCGCTTCACACGCGAAGACGGCCTGGAGACAACCCTCACCGAATCCAGTAAGTAGGCGGCAATGGACCGTTATATCGTGGCCGGCAACCCGGTCGAACACAGCCAGTCGCCGTTCATTCACGCAGCCTTTGCCCAACAGACAGGCGAAGCCGTCGACTATGGCCGGCTGCTGTGCCCGATCGATGGATTCGCAGATGCCATCCGCTCATTTGCAGCGTCAGGCGGCCGGGGTTGCAACATCACAGTGCCTTTCAAATTCGAAGCCTTCGAACTCGCCACTCGCCACAGCGAACGCGCCACGCTCGCACAAGCGGCCAATCTGCTTCGCTTCGACGAAGACGGCTGGTTCGCCGACAACACCGACGGCATCGGCCTGGTTCGCGACATCGAGATCAACGCAGGCGTCAAGCTGAAGGGGCGCCGCGTGCTGATGATCGGCGCGGGCGGCGCATCGGCCGGCGCACTCGGCCCCTTGCTCGAAGCCGCGCCCGCTGAACTCGTGCTGGCCAATCGCAGCGCCGACAAAGCCGTCGCGCTGGTGGATCGGCACGCCAACTTGGCGGAACGTTGCGGCACGGCCTTGTCGGCAGCCAGGCTTGATGACTGCGCAGAGGCCTTCGATGTGGTGATCAATGCCAGCGCCAGCAGCCTGCAAGGCGCAGCCGCGCCGGTGTCATCCGCCGTGTTGGGCCGTTCCTGCCTGGCGCTTGACATGATGTATGGCAGTGCGGCGGCCGCATTTGTCGAATGGGCACAGCGGCACGGGGCCATCGCTCGCGATGGCTTGGGCATGCTGGTCGAACAGGCCGGCGAAGCTTTCCGCATCTGGCGCGGCGTGCCCCCCGATACCAAGGCAGTGTTGGCGGCCTTGCGCACTCGGCTTTCGGCGCCGTCAGCGAAATGAGCCCGGTCGTTCGACATGGAGGCCGCCTGATCGGCTTGCTGCTGATATCGACCGTTGCATTGCAGCTCTTCT
This sequence comes from Burkholderiales bacterium, assembly GCA_903643055.1. The sequence continues at coordinate 5,137 of CAHJWV010000114.1, forward strand.
TCTTGGCGCGTGTTGCGCTGATGCGCCTGGTTGATCCGCAGTCCACGACATTCCAGCGTTCCGAGATTGCACGTCTATTCAAAGAGCGCCATCAGGTCGCATGGAGCCAGCAATGGGTCAGTCAGGATGAGATCTCGAATCAACTGAAGCGAGCCGTGATCGCATCCGAAGACTCAGGCTTTATCGAACACGGCGGGGTCGACTGGGAAGCACTGCAAAAGGCCTGGGACAAGAACGAACGCGCCGAAGCCAAGGCCGAAAAGATCAATGAGCGCCGGGCACAGCGGCCCTCTCAAGGCAATGGCAAGCCTCGCAGCCAGCCCAAGATCGTTGGAGGTTCAACCATTACGCAGCAATTGGCCAAGAACCTGTTTCTGGCCGGCGAGCGACACTTGGCCCGCAAAGGGCAGGAGATCGTGATCACCTTCATGCTCGAAGCCCTGCTGCCCAAGGACCGCATTCTTGAGATTTATCTGAACAACGTTGAATGGGGCGAAGGCGTATTCGGTGCGGAAGCTGCCGCACGGCATTACTTTCATGTGAGCGCAGCCAGACTTGGCAACTATCCGGCAGCTCGCCTTGCCGTGATGCTCCCTGCCCCGAAGAGCTTTGAAAAGCGCCCCGCTTCGCCTTATGTCTTGAGCCGCGCCGCAACAGTGTCAGCGCGAATGGCCGACGTCAGCTTGCCCTGACCGCAAATCTCGGAAAGCCAACGCAGAACTGCATGGCAGGCCCATGCGCCGCGCCGGATTGAAGCCAGGTTCAGGCTGCCTGATGCATGCAATGAACACATAAGGCTCGGCGTTCTGGATGTCATCTGTTCAAAAGTCAGCACGTGCTTCTTGAGATTGTTGCAAGGACCTGCCCACCCGACTGAGCAGCTGTGCGCTTTAGCGTAGCGCCAAATTCAAAGTCGAGGCCGTACCTGATCAAGTGCTCGATGCAACCTACCGACGATGCATCGCAACTCGAACCATGAACGGTGCGCAGCTGACCGGTTCGGTTCTTCGTCAGCCCGTTATCGCTAACGCGTCAATGAACAACTCGGCCTTGCTTTTGGTCGGCACAGTGTAAGCGGCCAGCCACGGCATCTTGAATCTGCGGTAGGCGCATAGGAGCCTCGTGTCCACCTCAACTCATGGTGGATACGTGAACACTATCCAGACCCAACTACCCGTTGATGGCCGCAGGCGCCGTCGCCTGCACAGCGACGAGTTCAAGGCCAACGCGGTGGCGTCGTGCACGCAGCCCGGCAT
>CAHJWV010000115.1 GCA_903643055.1 Burkholderiales bacterium
CGAAACGCTTTCCGATGTGCCGGCCGCGACCATCGCCGCCAACTGGCTGAGGCGGTGGTGGAACAACCACCCTTGGCGCACGACGCTCGATCTGGCAAGCGCGGTGGCGACCGAACTGGCGGTGCCTGTCGCCAAGCGTCACCCGTGGCTGCTGCTCGGTGGCGGTGTGCTGGCGGGCGTTTTGGCGACACGCCTGCGACCCTGGCGCTGGATCTCCGGTACCGCCATCGTCGCTGGCCTCATTCCGCGCCTGGACACGCGCACGCTGCTGCATTGGATGACCGACATCGTGACGGCCATGGGCCATTCAGCGGGCCCGGAAACGGATCACGATGAAGGGCCACCACATCACGCAGGCACTGCATCGCCAGACTTGTCGCAAGCTGCATCACCGTTCGCCAGCGGCGGCCCCGATGCACCACAGCCAGATCGGCCACGAGATCCATTTCAGCGCCAGGCTAACCGCTCATCTGAACTGCACCACAACTCACCTTGAATGCGCTGGCACGCATCTCCCAAAGCGCGCTTCGGCGCGCTTTTTTAATAGACAGGGTTTACCTTTCATGCCGCTCTCTGGCATCTCGAAGGGACGCCGAAGTGCCCGGCCCCGTCCTACAGAGGCTCCCGCTGGCGTCCGATGGTTCGTCTGAAGCCTCGCTTCTACAGTAACTCCATCGATCAACATGCCTCGCCAAACAGCCAAACTGCGAAGCGACCAACCAGGAGTTTCATCATGCTCAAGTGGGCCCTGATTTTTGCCGTGATTGCCGCCATTGCCGGTGTATTCGGCTTCACCGGCATCGCCGCAGGCGCGGCCGGCATTGCGAAATTCCTGTTTGCCTTGTTCCTGGTTCTGTTCATGGCCGTCGTGCTGATCGGCCTGTTCAGTGCCAAAGCGATTACCGGCAAATAGCCATCGCACACGAGACGCAGAACACGTTTGAACAACCCTCGTTCTTCACCGCTCAACGGAGATTTACATGCCTGACGACAACAAGGGGTTGCCCCCCAACAACCGCAAGCTCGCGCTGGATCAGCGCGGTCTCGACGCCGCAAAAACTCACCTCGACGATGGCGCACTGACGCCAGCGTACGGGCCGTGGCGTGAAGACATCGTCGACCTGCTGAATGGTGCGTTGGCTACCGAACTGGTTTGTGTCCTGCGCTACAAGCGCCATCATTTCACTGCCGCTGGTCAAGCATCTCCCAAGATTGCAGAAGAATTCATGGTGCACGCACTGGCTGAAGCCGGTCATGCTGACCGCCTGGCAGAGCGCATTGTTCAACTGGGCGGCAGTCCCAACTTCAACCCGGACGACCTGACCAAACACAGTCATGCCGAATACGACGAATCCACCGACTTGCAGTCGATGGTTCGCGCTAACCTTGTGGCAGAGCGCATTGCCGTGGAAGCCTATCGCCAGATGATCACGCTGATCGGCGACAAAGACCCGAGCACACGGCGCATCCTCGAAGACATTTTGGCCGACGAGGAAGAACATGCCGACGAACTGAAAGATTGGCTCGAAGCCTGATTCGAGCTGGTGAGGAGGCCCGCGCAGGTGGGGGCCTTTGCACGACAGACCCACCACCGGCCAAGCCTCGAATTGGCGCGCCACGGCGCGTTCACCGAAGTTTTTCAACTAAAAGGAGATTCACCATGAATGCACGTCACCTGATCGCCGCGGCCGCTGCCGCTCTCACGCTCACCATCACCGCCGGCTGCGCCGTCGGTCGTGACCAATCCACCGTCGGCCAATATGTCGACGATGCGACGATCACCACCACCGTGAAGACGCGCTTCGTGGAAAACAAGGAAGTCGCCGCTTCATCGATCAGCGTTGAAACGCTGAACGGTACGGTGCAGCTGTCGGGCTTTGCGAAGAACGCCGAAGAAAAGTCGACTGCCGAATCGATTGCTCGCAATGTGAAGGGCGTGAAGTCGGTCAAGAACGACATCGCGATCCGCGCGCCGCAGCAATAAGCGCGAGGCGCGATCGCGTCTCGCAGCCCTGCGCTGTCAGGCACAGGGCTGACACAGCTCAAAAGGCTCGCAGTCGCGAGCCTTTTTCCATTGCGCCTTGCTTCGGCCTTTCATACGGAACTTCGCATCCCATACATGAGAGATGGATTGCAGACTTACGCTTGAAGATCCGACTCATGCTCAAGGCTTACATGCCCGACGTCCCCAAGCTACCGGGCACTCGATCGTTCTTTCATGAGTCGGTGCGAAGGGCATCCCTGGACACAGCAGAGGGTGCTCCACAAGGAAGCCGTAGCGCGCACGACCTGGGGTTGCCGCGGGCCCGATCGAACCCACAAAGCGAAGCATTGCGATGGCAAGGTCGAGGTGAAATCATGCCGCCTCAGCAAACACACCTCCGCCGACTCGAAATGCATCCCCCTCAAGCGCAGCAACTCCAACGAGGATGCCTGTCGGTCAAGGCACACTCCCTTTGACCCACCGCGCCGGGATTGCGCCACGCGACAGCGAAAACCGCAACAGCGCTCGAACTCGTGAGTGCGACGGAGCCCCCGTCACAGTGCTGTGCAGCACGATGACCGCCGCGATGGGCGCCGAAGCGCAAAGCTCGCCAGCCATAAAAAAAGGAGCCTCAACTCTGCGTTGAGGCTCCTTTCATTGGCTGATGTAACGGGGCTGAAGTAGTCAGGACTTAACGCGCCTTGGCCTATCAAGCATGTTCTACGAGCCCCAGCGCCTGACAAAACAGGCGCCAAGTGACTCCGCTATCAGCGGCCAAAACCACTCGGACGTGGGCGCTGTGGCTTGCCGCCAAATCCGCCCTTGCCCGCAGGCGCACCGGCAGGCTTGCGTGGCGCAAAGCTCGCGCCAGTGCGATCGGCCGACGGGGCGCGATCGAACGCACCGCGTGAAGGCATCGGTTGGCCGTGCGGAATGAAGACGCTGTCACGGCGATCGCCCCCTTGATCGGCCGCGCTGCGATCGAACGGTGCACGTTCACGCGGTGCAAAACCTTCGCCGCGGGATGGGCCGCTCTTGTTGAACGGGGGCTTGCTGCCACCGCCAAAGCTCTTGCCATGACCGCCGGGGCGGCCTTGGCCGAACGGCTTGCCACCGCCGCCGAAACGACCTCCGCCACCTTCAGGGCGCGAAGGGAACAGGCGCGGCTCAGGGCTCTTCGGCTCAAGGCCGACGATGGTGGCCACAGGAATGTTCTGCGTCGTGAACTGTTGGATGCGGCGAATCATGCCGCTGTCCATGCGCTCGGCCAGTGTCACGGCCAAGCCATTGCGGCCGGCACGGCCGGTGCGGCCGATGCGGTGCACATAGTCTTCGGCCTTCATCGGCAGACCGTAGTTGATGACATGACTGATGGTCGGCACATCGATGCCGCGGGCCGCGACGTCAGTGGCAACCAGCACCTTCAACTGCTTGTTGCGCAGGCCTTGCAGCACGCGGGTGCGACGGCCTTGCGGCATGCCACCGTGCAGCGAAGCCACGGCATGGCCCATGTCGGCCAAGCGGTCGGCCAGCCAATCGGCGTCACGCTGGGTGCTGGTGAACACGACAGCCTGTTCCATTTCCTTCTGGGTCAGGATGTGGTCGAGCAACGCATCCTTGTGCGACTTGTTATCGGCCCAGTGCAGGCGCTGTTCGATGTTTTCGTGGGTGTCGGTGTGCGACGCCACTTCGATGCGCTGCGGGTCACGCAACAGGTCTTGCGCCAGGCGGCCGACGCTGCCGGCAAAGGTCGCGCTGAACATAACCGTCTGACGCTCTTGCGGAAGGTTATCCACGATCATCTTGATGTCGTCGATGAAGCCCATGTCCAGCATGCGGTCGGCTTCGTCGAGCACCAGCATCTCGACGTTTTCAAGGATCGCCTTGCCCGATTGCATGTGGTCCATCAGGCGACCTGGCGTTGCGATCAGGATGTCGAGCGGGCCGCGCAGGGCCTTCAACTGGGCGCCATAAGGCACGCCGCCGACCACCGTGGTCACGCGCAGGCCTTGCACATGGCGGCCATAGACGGTGGCCGCTTTGTCGACCTGCATTGCCAGTTCGCGGGTTGGCGCCAGCACCAGGATGCGCGGGCCGTAGACCACACCCTTTTCGCGGCGCTTCGTGTTGTCGCCACGTGCGATCAGGATGCGCTGCAGGGCCGGCAGCACGAAGGAAGCGGTCTTGCCGCTGCCGGTGCTGGACGACACCATCACGTCCTTCCCTTCCAGCGCGAGCGGAATGGCACGGGTTTGAACGTCGGTGGGGGTGGTATAGCCGGAATCAGCTACCGCTTTGATCAAGGCTTCGTGGAGGCCCAAGGTTTCAAAAGTCATCGTCTTCTTTCTTCTCAAACACGGCGCCACAAACATGCATGTGCATGGCGCATGCGCCTGCAAGCATAGAGGCTTGCCAATCAGTCGCTGGGGAGAACGTCCAAACCGATACCGATGGGAACCATCGGCGTGTGGCAATCAGGAACAGTCAAAGCGACGGCATCGCCGCCAACCATTCCCAAAAAGGGGTTCGAACAGGCCGCACAACTTGCGTTGCGGGAAGACTCGATGAGGTCAGAGGGGATGAACGAAAGTGCTGCAATTCGTCCGCAGCACAGCCCACAAGTATAACGAAATTCGGGTTTTCCCCAAACCTTTATTTCACAAGGAAATGCTCGCGGTAATAGGACAGTTCATCGATGGACTCATGGATGTCGGCCAGCGCGGTATGCGCCTGAGCCTTCTTGAAACCGGAGAGGATCTCGGGTTTCCAGCGCTTGGCCAGTTCCTTCAGCGTGCTCACATCCAGATTGCGGTAATGGAAGAAGGCTTCGAGCTTGGGCATGTAGTTGGCGAGGAAGCGGCGGTCCTGGCAAATGCTGTTGCCACACATCGGCGACGTGTTCTTCGGAACATAGCGCTTCAGGAATTCGATGGTCTGCGCCTCAGCGCTCGTCTCATCGATCAAGGACGCCTTGACGCGATCAACGAGGCCGCTGCGGCCATGTGT
>CAHJWV010000116.1 GCA_903643055.1 Burkholderiales bacterium
CTTCCGATCTGGCCGATGGCCAGGGCAACATCCAGGCCGGCAAGACTGGCACCCTGCAATTGCCCACCGCCGGCATCAACCCGAACACGACGACCCAGATGATAATGGAGATGAACCTGGATTCGCGCGAGGCGGCGACGATGCCGGCAACCTCGCCTGCGATCGACCTGACCAATGCGAGTACCTTCAATCGGGCGACCTCGCAGACGGTTTACGACGCCAAGGGCCAGGACGTGGCCTTGACCTATTACTTCCAGAAATCGGCGACAGACACCTGGAATGTCTATGTGACGGCCAATGGCGAGAAGGTTCCGGCCGATGGTTCGGCGCTAACGACCTTGAATTTCCCGAGCAATGGCGGCAAGCCAACCTCGCCGACCCAGGCGGTGACACTGGACATACCGGCCGCGACCAACGCTGCCGGTGCCGAGACGCTTCCGATTCCCGGCATTCAGCTCGACCTGACGGGCGCCACGCAATACGGCGCGGGCTTCAGCATCACCAAGCAAACCCAGGACGGCTACGCGCCGGGCAAGCTTTCCGGTGTAACGATCGAAGACAACGGCCTGCTGATGGCGACCTATTCCAATGGCCAATCCAAGCCCGCGGGGCAGTTGGAGTTGGCGACATTCCGCAACGTGCAAGGCCTGCGGCCGATGGGCGGCAACAACTGGTCGCGCAGCTACGAATCGGGCGACCCCATCGTCGGCGCGGCCGGGCAGGGCAATCAAGGGGCGCTGCAGTCAGGTGCGCTCGAAGAATCGAACGTGGATTTGACCGGTGAATTGGTCAATATGATCACCGCCCAGCGCTTTTATCAAGCGAATGCCCAGACGATCAAGACGCAAGATCAGGTTTTGCAGACGCTCGTGAATCTGCGCTGACCCTGATTGAAAGAGGTACGTCATGGCACTGAACTCGGACCGATTCGCAACCCGTCGCCGCGGCCTGCGCGCGGCCGCATCGGCAAGCGGGGAGTGACACGATGGACCGCATGATCTATCTGTCGATGTCGGGGGCGAAGGCGACGATGCAGCGCCAGGACACGCTGGCCCATAACCTGGCTAACGTGTCAACGGTGGGGTTCCGTGCCGAGCTGCAGGCGTTTCGCGCGGTGCCAGTGGAAGGCAGTGGCGCCAGCACCCGCGTCTATTCGCTCGAGAGCACCCCCGGCTATGACGCGACACCCGGTGTCGTCAGCACGACCGGCCGCAACCTGGATGTTGCCGTGAAGGGCAACAGCTGGCTTGCCGTGCAGTCGCTCGACGGCACCGAGGCCTACACCCGTGACGGTGTTCTGGACACCCTGCCCGACGGCACCCTGGTCACGCGCAGTGGCTTGCCGGTGATCGGTGATGGTGGGCCGATCCAGGTGCCGGCCAACAGCGAAGTGTCGATCGGCGGCGACGGCACCGTGACTGCGCGTGGCGTGAACGGCCGCAGCACGCCGGTGGGCAAGCTCAAGCTCGTGACACCCGAAACCCCATTGACGCGCGGCGAAGACGGCTTGTTCCGGGCCGCCGATGGCGACCTGCAGGCCGACCCGACCGCCAGCGTGTTGGAGGGATCTCTGGAAGGCTCGAACGTCAGCGCCGTCGAGACCATGGTGTCGATGATCGCGGCGGCACGCCAGTTCGAAGCCCAGATGAAGATGCTGCAAACGGCCGAAGGCGATGAAAAAGCCGCCGGCCAGTTGCTGTCCATGAGCTGACCCCGCGCTCAAGAATCGTTCAAGAACCGTTGTTGTAAGGAGCTATCACCATGATGCGTTCCCTGTGGACCTCGAAGACCGGTATGGAAGCCCAGCAAGTTCAGCTGGACCACATCTCGCACAACCTCGCCAACTCGGCGACCAACGGCTTCAAGAAATCGCATGCGGTGTTCGAAGACCTGATGTACCAGAACCTGCGCCAGGTCGGCTCCAACAGCACTGAGCAAACCACGCTGCCCACCGGCCTGCAGGTCGGCCTGGGCGTGCGGGCGGTGGCCACCTCGCGCAACTTCAGCCAGGGCAACCTGCAGCAGACCGGCGGCACCTTCGATCTGGCGATTCAGGGCAATGGCTTCTTCGAAATCCAGATGCCCGATGGCTCGGTGGGCTACACCCGCGACGGTGCGTTCCAGGTCAATGCGCAAGGCCAGATGGTCACCAACAACGGCTATCTGCTGCAGCCCGGCATCACCGTGCCGCAAAACGCGCAGAAGGTGTCGATCGGCCTGGATGGCACCGTGACCGCCTCGCTGCCGAACCAATCCACGCCGCAAACGCTCGGCCAGATTCAGCTGACCAATTTCATCAACCCGGCCGGCCTGGAGCCGAAGGGCCAGAACCTCTTCACCGAGACCGCCGCCTCGGGCACGCCGCAAACCGGTGCGCCCGGGCAGAACAGCCTGGGCCAGATCCAGCAGGGCAACGTCGAGACCTCGAACGTCAACGTGGTCGAGGAACTGGTCGGCATGATCCAGACCCAGCGCGCGTACGAGCTGAACTCGAAGGCCATCCAGACGTCTGACCAGATGCTGCAGCGCCTGACGCAGATCTGATCGCCGGTCTGATCTCAACTGATCCCGTTTCGATCGAACCCATCTAACCTGACAAAAGACCGTCATGAACCACCGCTTGATCGCTCTCGCCGCCGCCAGCTTGTCCACCTTCGTGCTCAGCGGCTGTGAAACCTTGTACCCCGTTCCGAGCGTCGACATCGCCGGCTCGGCGAAGACGCGGCCGCAGCCGATCGAGGTGGCCGCCGTCAACAACGGCGCGATCTTTCAGGCCCATCAATATCGGCCGCTGTTCGAAGACCATCGCGCTCGTTTGGTGGGCGACACATTGACGGTGCAGATCGTCGAGAAGGTCAGCGCCAGCCAGAAGAGCACCAGCTCGATCGACAAGAACGGTGCGCTCAACGGCAGCGTCAGCGCGATACCAGGCATCAATCCGAAGGCCTTCGGCCGCGCCACCGCCACCGCCAGCTCGGCCAATACCTTTGCCGGCAAGGGCAGCACCGAAAACACCAATGACTTCTCGGGCGTGATCACCAGCGTGGTGACCGAGGTGCTGCCCAACGGGCATTTGCTGATCACCGGCGAGAAGCAGATCGGCGTCAATCAGAACGTCGATGTGCTGCGCTTCTCGGGCCAGGTCGACCCGCGGGTGATTCAGCCCGGCAACTCGGTGCAGTCATCGCAGATCGCCAATGTGCGCATCGAACATCGGGGCCGTGGAGCCCAGGCCGACGCCCAGGGAATTGGCTGGTTAGGACGCTTCTTTTTGAACGTTCTGCCGACCTAAAGTTCTTCAGAATCGGTGGCATACAGCTTTGCCACCGATATGCAAACCACCTCCAAAGACTTCCTCAAAGCGCTGATCCGATCTCTGATCGGCCTCACGTTGATCGCCGTTGGCGCCTTGTGGTGGCCGGGTGTGGCTCACGCCACAAGGATCAAAGAGGTCGCCGCCATCCAGGGCGTTCGGTCCAATCAGCTGGTCGGTTATGGACTGGTCGTCGGTCTCGACGGCACCGGTGACCAGACCACCTCCACACCCTTCACCAGCCAGAGCTTGACCGCGCTTTTGCAGCAGATGGGCGTCACGGTGCCGCCGGGCACCAACATGCAGGTCAAGAACGTGGCCGCGGTGATGGTCACTGCCCAGTTGCCCGCGTTCGCGCAACCCGGCCAGGCAATCGACATCAATGTCTCGTCGCTCGGCAATTCCAAATCGCTGCGTGGCGGCACCCTCATTGCAACACCGCTGAAGGGCGCTGACGGGCAGGTTTATGCACTGGCACAAGGCAACCTGATCGTCGGCGGTGCCGGTGCATCGGCAGCGGGCTCGAAGGTTCAGATCAACCACTTGAGCGCAGGCCGCGTGCCTGATGGCGCGACGGTCGAGCGCTCGGTGCCGACGCCGCTCGACCAGGGCGAATACCTTCAGTACGACCTGAACGCCAGCGACTTCAACACCGCCCGCGTCGTGGCCAACACCATCAACGCGAAGATGGGCGCCGGCACGGCCCAGCCCCTCAATGGCCGCGTGGTGCGCGTGAAGATGCCGGCCTCGATGGATGCCCGCGTCGGCTTTCTGGCCGATATCGAAAACCTGCCGCTCGAACTGGCCGCGCCTTCGGCCAAGGTGGTGATCAATGCGCGCACCGGTTCGGTGGTGATGAACCAGACGGTGACGCTGAATGCGTGTGCCGTGGCCCACGGCAACCTGTCGGTGACGATCAGCACCACGCCGGTGATCAGCCAGCCCTCGGCCTTGTCGAGCGGTGGCGAGACGGTGGTGCGCGAGAAGGCGGACATCACGATCAAGCAGGAGCCCGGGCCGCTGATTCAGCTGCCGGCAGGCACCAAGCTGGCCGATGTCGTGAAGGCCTTGAGCGCGCTGGGTGCCACACCGCAAGACCTGCTGGCGATCCTGCAGGCGATGAAGAGCGCTGGCGCACTGAACGCCGAAATCGAAGTCATCTGAACGTTCCGAGCCGTACCCAGGAGCACTGACATGGCGATCTCATCCGGAGCCTCGATCGGCAATGACAGCCAGTCGCTGATGGCGCTGCGCAGCAAGGCGGCCAGTGATCCGAAGGCCGTCATCAAGGAAGCGGCCAAGCAGTTCGAGAACATGTTCATGCAGCAGTTGATGAAGAGCATGCGCGAGTCGACGATGGCCTCGGGCATGCTCGACAACGAAGGCACGAAGATGGGCCACGAGATGCTCGATGGGCAGTTGGCCACGCAGCTCGGTGGTGCCCGCGGCGGCCTGGCCGACGTGATCGCGCGCCAGATGGATCGCCAGATCGGCCAGCCGCTGGCCAACATCGCGAAAGACGCCACCCAACTCGCGCCCCGGCCCGCCGCCGCTGCAACGAATGCGGTAAACGCAGCCGGCGCAAAAGCTGACACAGTGAAGCTGAATTCATTGAGCGGCAAGGAGCGCCAGGTCGAATTCCTGAAGATGCACGACAGCGCCGCGAAGGCAGCCGAGGCCAGCACCGGCATCCCGGCGAACTTCATGGTGGCGCAAGCCGCGCATGAGTCGGGCTGGGGCCGCCGCGAGATCAAGAACGCCGATGGTTCGACCTCGTTCAATGTGTTCGGTGTCAAGGCCGGGGCGAACTGGAAGGGGCCGGTGGCCGAAGTCACGACCACCGAAGTGATCGATGGGCAGGCACACAATGTCAAGGCCAAGTTCCGCGCCTACAGCAGCTACGAAGCATCGTTCGCCGACTACGCCAAGATGATGAAAGACAACCCGCGCTATTCGAAGGTGGTGGCCAGCGGCAGCTCGGCCGAAGGCTTTGCGCAAGGCCTGCAGAAGGCGGGTTATGCCACCGATCCGGCGTATGCCGACAAGCTGACCCGCATGATCAACACCACGCTGCGCCTGCAGCGTGCCAGCGCTTAACCTCACCGCGACGCCAGGTCATCATCCATGGGTACCTCCACACTGATGTCGATCGGCACGCGGGCGATGTTTGCCAACTACGCGGCCCTTCAGACCACCGGCAACAACATCGCCAATGCGAACACGCCGGGTTATTCACGCCAGCAGGTGTCGTTGGAAACGGCCAAGGGCCAGTTCACCGGTGCCGGCTTCTTCGGTCAGGGCGTGAACGTCGCCAG
>CAHJWV010000117.1 GCA_903643055.1 Burkholderiales bacterium
GAAGCGCTGACAAAGGGAAGGGGTCGCAACAGAGGCGGGATTCTAGGCTGACACAGTCAGGGGGCGGGCGGGCCAAAGCTGCAACAGGTTCGCGTCGCGTCGCAGGGCGTCTTCGATCGTCCGTGGGCTCGACGCCCGCCAGCATTGCCCTGGGTGCACAGCATCTTTGCGCTCCGGTTGTTGCCGGCCGGTGGGCGGCGGCCAAGAATCTAAGCGCGATTGCTTCCGTGGCCATGGGCCGGGTAGGCATCGTCCACTCGCCGCCATTGCTTGCCTTCCTCACCCCATGAAACGCCTTTCTTCCTTCTCCATCGGCCGCCGCAGGCGCATGTGCAGATCGCTGCTGTGCGCCGTGGCCATGGCCGGCATCTGCTCTTCCCACGCCCACACACCCATGACCTCACAGAACCCACCCTCGCTGCCGCAGCCCGCCTGGAATCTTCCCTCGGAAGAAGAACGAGAGCGCATCAATGCATTGCTCGCGGCCTACACAAGCAGCGTGTCAGACGGTGACGCCAAGCGCTTCGAGTCGCTGCTGCTGGACTTAAAAATTCCGTTTGCCGGTGTTCGCGACGACATTGCGGCCGGGTCGGGCTTGAGCCAAATCCAGGACTACGCCGGCTTTCGGAAATCGATTTTCGAGAGCGGCAAGAAATTCAAGCAACGCTTCAGCCACATCAAGATCGAGCAAGTGGGCAGCCTGGCCCAGGTGTCGCTCGACTATGAGACGGCGCTGAAAGAGGAAGACTACGCCGGCAAGGGCTGGAAGGTCATCCACCTCCTGAAGGTCGACGGCCACTGGAAAATCACCAGCGAATTCTTCACCCGCTACCCATCGCCCTGAGCCGCGGCCTGGCGAGTTCAGAGGACCTGCGGATGAACGGCGCGCAAGCGCACGAGGTCTTGACGCGTGTGACACAGTCAAGCACATGGCGCGTTCGGCATGCAAGGCTTGCGCCGACGCGATCACAAAATGGACTTTCCGTCCCGCCGGCTGGCCGTGATTCAGTAGCACAGAGATCGGAAGCTTGTATTGCCCGTTAGGCGGATGCTCGCGATGGGTGACCCCACCTATAGTGAAGGTCCCCACAGCGCATCGGATCGAGCATGAGACGCAGAACCCATCACAGCCAGCACATCCTCTTTGTCGACTTTGGGGCACCGGCCCTCGGGAGGCCGCAATGACCCGGCGCCGTGACGTTCTGCATGCCCTCGGAGGCGCTGCCATTTGGCCGCTGACCGGCACAGCTTCATCCAAAGAAAAAGAAGGCGAAGGCCTGCACCCGGATCTCATTTTGATCAACGGCCGGTTCACGACCCTAGACCGTGCCAACCCGGAGCCGCAGGCGGTCGCGATAACGAACGGCCGCTTCAGTGCGGTCGGCGATGCCAAAGACATCCTCGCGTCGCGAGGCCCTGCGACGCAGATCGTCAACCTTCGCCACAGGCGCGTCATCCCGGGCCTGATCGACAGCCACATCCACGTCATTCGTGGTGGGCTCAACTACAACATGGAGCTTCGATGGGACGGCGTGCCCTCTCTCGCCGACGCCATGAAGATGCTTCGCAAGCAGGCGCAGAACACGCCGTCGCCGCAGTGGGTGCGCGTGGTCGGTGGTTTCACGGAGCACCAGTTCGCCGAGAAGCGCCTGCCGACGATCGATGAACTCAACGCCGCGGCACCCGACACGCCGGTGTTCATTCTTCACTTGTACGACCGCGCGCTGCTGAACAAGGCCGCCTTGCGGGCCGTGGGCTACACGCGCGATACGCCCAATCGGCCGGGGGGCGAAATTGTTCGAGACGGCGTCGGCGAGCCGACCGGGCTGCTGCTGGCGCGCCCCAACGCGACCATCCTGTATGCGACGCTTGCCAAGGGGCCGAAGCTGCCGCCCGAGTACCAATTGAACTCGACACGCCACTTCATGCGGGAGCTGAACAGCCTGGGCGTGACCAGCGTCGTCGACGCCGGCGGGGGTTTCCAGAACTACCCGGACGACTACGCGATCATCGAGAAGCTGCATGCCGATGGCGAGTTAACGCTTCGCATCGCCTACAACCTGTTCACGCAGAAGCCGGGTAAGGAGGTCGACGACTTCTCGCGCTGGACGAAGAGCGTCAAGCCAGGGCAGGGTGACGACACCTTCCGCGTGAACGGTGCCGGCGAGATGCTGGTGTATTCAGCGGCCGACTTCGAGGACTTCCGAGAGCCGCGGCCCGAGATGCCTCTGAACATGGAGGCCGACCTGGAGCGGGTGGTTCGCCTGCTGGCGCAGAACCGCTGGCCGTGGCGCCTGCATGCCACCTACAACGAGACGATTGAGCGGGCGCTGAACGTCTTCGAGAAGGTCAATCGTGAAGTTCCCTTCGACGGCCTGCACTGGTTCTTCGACCATGCGGAGACGATCGCCCAGAAGAGCATCGATCGCATTGCGGCACTGGGCGGCGGCATTGCGATCCAGCACCGCATGGCCTTCCAGGGCGAGTACTACATCGACCGATACGGGCAGAAGAGCGCGGAGCTGACGCCTCCGATCACGAAGATGCTG
>CAHJWV010000118.1 GCA_903643055.1 Burkholderiales bacterium
CTGGGGATTGGTGCCTGGCGCGCGCGCCGACTTGCTGGTGCTCGATGCGCAAGCCGCCGGGCTGGCCGGCGTGCCGGCCACGCACCTGCTGGACGCCTTCGTGTTCTCGACCGATACAGCGGCGATCCAGCAGGTCTACGTTGCTGGCCAGCGGGTCATCCACCAAGGGCGGCATCGCGAGGAAGCGGCGATTGCCAGCCGCTTTGCCGAGGTGATGGCCGAACTCTGGGCGGACGCCAGCGGCATCGGCTGAATCGACCTTTTCGCTGAATCAACCTGTGCTTTGTGATTCAGTACCGGCACCACGCTCCGGTTCAGATCGGTTCAAAGCGGCTCGGGTTCAAGCGCGCAAATTCAACCGAGCCCCTTCGTCCCGTCGTCTTCCGGCCATCGCGGCTCGATGTACAGCGCCGATTTGACCGAGTTCGCAATAAAGCATTCGGCATGGGCTTCATGGTGCAAACGCAATTGCTCGGCGCGGTCCGGCTGGCGCTCGCCGGCAAAGCGCACCAACGGGCGCAAGCTCACCTGGGTCATCGCCAACTGCCCTTCGGCATTGCGGGCCATCACGCCGAGCGCTTCGTCGCGGTAGTCATCGACGACCCAGCCCGCACGGCAGGCGACATCGAGAAACCACAGCAGATGGCAGGCCGACAACGAAGCAACAAAGGCCTCTTCGGGATCGACCGCTGACGCATCGGACATCGGCACGCGCACGACCTGCGGCGATGACGAGCCCGGCATGCGATGCCCACCATCGAATTCGATCTGATGGCGCCGGCTGTAGCGACGGTCGAGAAAGGGCTGGCCCTCGCGTTGCCATTGCACAGTGGTGGTGTAGTCAGACATGGCGGCTTTCAAAGTCAGGCCTCAGGCCGGTGGCGCGGCGCGGCGCGCGTTCCGAATGTTAGCGAGCGCCCTGCCGAGTCCAGCAACCTATCTTCACTTTGATGGGGTGGCAACGCGGTCAACGGCAGATGCAGCCGCATCGTTGTCAACTCAGGGTCGCGCCACTCTCCTTCGACAAACATCCTGGAGCATTCGATGAAACGCCAACTCATGATCTCGACGATTCTGCTGGCCGCCAGCGCCGGCGCCTTTGCGCAAGCTTCTGCTGCGACGGTACAGCGTGATGTGCAGCAACAGCAGCGCATCGAGCAAGGCTTGAAGAGCGGCGCGCTGACCACCCGCGAGGCCGCCGGCCTGGAGCGGGAAGAAAGCCGCGTCGATCACCTGCAGGCGCGAGCGCTGCGCGACGGCAAGGTCACGCCCGCCGAGCAGGCACGCCTGGCCCGTGCGCAGAACCAGGTCAGCCGCGACATCCACGCTGCCAAGACCAATCGCGTGAACGGCAACCCGCAATCGGCATCATCGCAACGCATGCAGGCCGATGTGCAGCGCAACGTCAATCAAGAGCAGCGCATCGCCAACGGCCTGCACGATGGTTCGCTGACGAACCATGAAGCGGCGCGCCTGGAGCGTGGGCAGGCGCGGGTCGATCGCCGTGAAGCGGTGGCCGGGCGCGACGGGCATGTCGGCACGGTGGAACAACAGCGGGTGCAACGCGCCGAAAACGTTCAAAGCCGCCGCGTGCACCGCGAGAGGACCGATGCGCAGCTGCGCAAGGGTTGATCCAGCCTGCGGCGATCAGGCTTCGCCGTCCCAATAGTCCAGGTTGTCTTCCGCGCGGTGCATCGCGCGGAAGTGATCGCCGGGCGTGCCGCGGTCGGCCGAGGCCAGGTACTTGCCGGAGTCGGGGTACTCGCAAATCTCCGGCGTTTCGCGGGTGCTGATCGACAGGTATTTCAGCGGCGCATCGGAGGTGTTGAGAATCTGGTGCGGGTACTGCGGCCCAGGCGGGATGAACATCACATCGCCGGCGCGGATCGGCAGCATCTCGCCGGCCACGCGCAAGCTGCCTTCGCCTTCGATGACGATGAACATCTCCTCCTGCGCATGGTGGAAGTGATAAGGGCAGCTGCGCTTGCCCGGCGCCACCGAGTCGATGCAGGCCCCCAGCTTCATCGCCACCGTGCCTTCGACCAGCCGGGCCGACATCGAGTCGTACAGCGGCTCTCGCTGCTCGCGTTGCAGGTTCGGCGGCGCATTGAAGTTGCGGATCAGTTGCTGGCGCAAGGCCTCGGCTCGATCGCTCATGGCATCTCCCTGGAATGAGTTCGCCAGCGTAAACCAAGCCCCGGTCAGCGCCCTGACCGGCCGCGCGATGACCCCCGAAGCGCCCTGCTTCGGGCGCTCCCGTACCATCGGCGTTCTGCGCTTTTGACGCTTCTCGATCGCCCCTGTGACCCCTGACACCGCCACCCATCCGCTGACGATTCTTCAGCAAGTCTTCGGATACCCCGCCTTCCGCGGCGCGCAGCAAGCCATCATCGACCACGTCAACGAGGGCGGCGATGCGCTGGTGCTGATGCCCACCGGCGGCGGCAAGAGCCTGTGCTACCAGGTACCGGCGATTGCGCGGCACCGCGCGGGCCAGGGCGTGGCGGTGGTCGTGAGCCCGCTGATCGCGCTGATGCACGATCAGGTCGGCGCACTCGAAGAAGCCGGCGTGCATGCCTCCTTCCTCAACTCGACCTTGACGCTCGACGAGACGCAGAAGATCGAGCGCGAGATGATGAGCGGCCGCTTGGTGATGCTGTATGCCGCACCGGAGCGCATCACGACGCCGCGCTTTCTGGCGCAGCTCGATTCGCTGAACGAGCGCGGCCTGCTGAGCCTGTTTGCGATCGATGAGGCGCATTGCGTCAGCCAGTGGGGCCACGACTTCCGCGAAGACTATCTGTCACTGAACGTGCTGCACGAGCGCTTCCCGAACGTGCCGCGCATCGCGCTGACCGCCACCGCCGACGACCTGACGCGCGCCGACATCATCGAGCGCCTGGCGCTGGCCGATGCGCGCGTGTTCATCAGCAGCTTCGATCGCCCGAACATCCGCTACAGCATCGTCGAGAAAGACAACGCCCGCGCCCAGCTGCTGCGCTTCATCGCCGATGAACACGAGGGCGATGCCGGCGTCGTGTATTGCCAGTCGCGCAAGAAGGTCGAAGAGACGGCCGAATGGCTGAAGACCCAGGGCGTGCCGGCCTTGCCTTATCACGCCGGCATGGACGCCGACATCCGGCGGCGCCACCAAGACAAGTTCTTGCGCGACGAAGGCCTGGTGATGGTCGCGACCGTGGCCTTCGGCATGGGCATCGATAAGCCCGATGTGCGCTTTGTTGCCCACCTCGACTTGCCGAAGAACATCGAAGGCTATTACCAGGAGACGGGCCGCGCGGGCCGCGACGGCCTGCCTGCCGATGCGTGGATGGCTTACGGCCTGGCCGATGTCGTCAACCAGCGCCGCATGATCGACGAAAGCCCGGCCGGCGAAGAGTTCAAGCGCGGCCAGGTCGGCAAGCTCGAAGCACTGCTGGCGCTGGCCGAATCGCATGACTGTCGCCGCGTGCGCCTGCTCAGTTATTTCGGCGAGGAAAGCCGGCCTTGTGCCGACTACCAGAACGCCTGCGACAACTGCCTGAACCCGCCCGCCACCTGGGACGCGACCGAAGCGGCGCGCAAGGCGCTGAGCTGCATCTACCGCTTTCACCAGAACGGCGGGCAGCGCTTCGGCGCCGGCCACCTGATCGACGTGTTGCGGGGCAAGGCGACCGACAAGGTCGCACAGCACCGGCACCAGGGCCTGTCGACCTTCGGCATCGGCGCCGATGTCAGCGAGGCCCAATGGCGCGCGGTGCTGCGCCAGCTGATCGCGCTCGGCCATGTGCGCACCGAAGGCGAATACAACACGCTGGAACTAACGCCCACCGCACGTGACGTTTTGCGCGGCGAAATCCGGCTGCTGCTGCGCCAGACCAGCGACACACCCAAACGCGGCCGCGGCTCGTCGGCCACCGGCAAGGTCTCGCGCGGCAAAGACAAGCCGCCACCCGTGGCGTTGGACGACGACGGCATGACGCGCTTCGCTGCGCTGAAAGCCTGGCGCGCCGAGGTGGCCCGCGAGCACGGCCTGCCCGCTTATGTGATCTTTCACGATGCCACGCTGGCCGAGATGGCGCGGGCGCAACCGCAATCGCTCGACGACCTGGGCGGCATCAGCGGGGTCGGCGCGAAGAAGCTCGAGGCCTATGGGCGCGAGATTTTGCGGGTGCTGGGCGACTGAGCCTGGCTGCGGTTTGGCATACCGTGGCTTCGCGCCGGAGTGGGCCAGCCATGCTGCCCCGGAATTTGAAAGCAAGAGTCGGGGTGACGGCGTGGCCTGGCATCGGAAGAATGGACCGATTGAATTTTGATCATGAGGTCCGCAGATGCCCATCACGATGTCACACCGATCACCGGCCCCACCTGCCGCCAAGCCGCCACAGCCTGGCGTGAAGCCCGCAGCTGCTGCGACAACGGATCGGCCGGCAGTGAACGCGGTGAGCCACCCGCCGGACGAGCGCGATGCCGCCCGCTGGGCCGCCGTGCAGCAACGCAGCGCCACGGCCGATGGCGAGTTTGTCTACGCGGTGCGCACCACCGGCGTCTATTGCCGGCCGTCATGCCCATCGCGCGCGGCCAAGCGGGAGAACGTTCAGTTCCATGCGAGCGGTGCTGACGCGCTGCGCGCCGGCTTTCGCCCTTGCAAACGCTGCGATCCCGATGGGCCGGGGCGGGCAGCACAACAGGCCGAGGCGGTCGCGCGGGCCTGCCGGCAAATCGAAGACAGCGCGGAGGCGCTTTCGCTGCAAGCGCTGGCCGATGCGGCCGGCCTCAGCCCGTACCACTTTCACCGCTTGTTCAAGTCGATCACCGGCATCACGCCAAAAGCCTATGCCAGTGCGCACCGCGCCCGGCAGTTGACGAATCGGCTCGCACACCTCGACACCACGGTGACCGAGGCCATCTACGACGCCGGCTTCAATTCCAGCGGGCGCTTCTACGCGACTTCAACCGAGCGGCTGGGCATGACACCAAGCCGATACCGCGCCAAAGGGGCGGATGTCGAAATCCGTTTTGCGGTCGGCCAATGCAGCTTGGGCGCGATTCTGGTGGCCGCCAGTCGCCAAGGCATTTGCGCGATCTCGCTCGGCGACGATCCGCAGACCTTGGTGCAGGAGCTGCAAGACCGCTTCGCCCGCGCCGAACTGGTGGGCGGCGACGCGGGCTTCGAGGCGATGGTGGCCCAAGTCGTCGGCGCCATCGAAGCGCCCGGCACCGGCACCGACCTGCCGCTCGATGTACGCGGCACGGCGTTTCAGCAGCGCGTGTGGCAGGCACTGCGCGACATCCCCGCCGGCCAAACGGCCACTTACAGCGAGATCGCCGAACGCGTTGGTGCACCGAAATCCGTGCGCGCCGTCGCGCAGGCTTGTGGTGCTAACACGCTGGCGGTGGCCATTCCCTGCCACCGCGTGGTGCGGCAGGATGGTGCGCTGGCCGGCTACCGTTGGGGCATCGAACGCAAGCAGGCCTTGCTGCAACGGGAAAAGCCATGAGCACGGTCGAGATGAGCGAAGCCACGAACATCGCCTGCGAGCTAAGCGCCGTGTCGATTGAAGAGCGCGTCGCAGCACTCGACTGGCCGGCGATCCATGACGAACTCGATCGCCAGGGTTTTGCGCTCGTGGCGGGTTGGCTGGCAGCGGGCGAATGCCGATCGATCGCCGGGCGCTATTCGCATCAGGAAGGCTTTCGCAGCCGCGTCGTGATGGCGCGCCATGGCTTCGGCCGTGGCGAATACAAATACTTCAGCCATCCGCTGCCACCGCTGATTGCGCAATGCCGGCAAGCGTTTTACCCGCCGCTGCGCGAGGTGGCGAACCGCTGGAATGAGGCCATGGGTTTGCCAGATCGCTACCCGCCCACGCACGCTGACTTTCTCATCCAATGCCACGCCGCTGGCCAAACACGGCCGACGCCACTGTTGCTGCAATATGGCCCGGGTGACTACAACTGCCTGCACCAGGATTTGTATGGCGATCAGGTGTTTCCACTGCAGCTGGCGGTGCTGCTGTCGCAGCCAGAGCGCGATTTCACCGGTGGGGAATTCGTGTTGACCGAGCAGCGGCCTCGCATGCAATCACGCCCGAGGGTCGTGCCGCTGCAGCAGGGTGACGCGGTGATCTTCGCGGTGAACCAGCGGCCGGTTCAAGGCAGCCGCGGCCCTTATCGGTTGACGCTCCGCCATGGCGTTAGCGAAGTTCGCTCCGGCCAGCGCCACACCGTGGGCGTGATCTTCCATGATGCGGCCTGAGGCATCTCGTTGATGAGCGGCATGGATCAAGGCCTTTTGTTCGGCGAACCCCACGTGCAACCATTGGCCGACGGCGCCGTGCTGCTGCGCGGCTTTGTCGGTGACGAAGCCGCGCTGGCCGAGGCGATCCGCCAGGTGCTGGCCGCCGCGCCGTGGCGGCACATGGTGACGCGCGGTGGCTACCGCATGTCGGTGGCGATGACGAATTGCGGGCGCGTCGGCTGGGTCAGTGACCGACGTGGCTACCGCTATGACGAGATCGACCCGAGCACCGGCCAGCCCTGGCCTGCGCTGCCGTCGGCCTTTGCGGAGCTGGGCCGCGAGGCCGCGGCGCAGGCCGGGTTTGCCTTCGAACCCGACGCCTGCCTGATCAATGGCTACACGCCCGGCACGCAGCTGGCGCTGCACCAGGATCGCAATGAGCGCGATCTGTCGGCGCCGATCGTCTCGGTGTCGCTCGGGCTGCCGGCGGTGTTTCTGTTTGGCGGCAAGGTCCGCACACAACGGCCGCAGCGCATCGCGTTGCAGCACCGCGATGTGGTCGTCTGGGGCGGCCCGTCACGCCTGGCCTTTCATGGCGTGGCGCCGTTGAAGCCGGGCGAGCATGCGTTCTGGGGTCCTTACCGCATCAACCTGACGCTGCGCCAGGCGCTTTGACGACCGCCTGAACACGGCGAGCCATTGATCGATGGCCGGGCCGCCCTGTCATCAGTTGTGACATCTGCACTGGGCTGCCCCTTTTTTCGGGCTTCAGCATCGGCGTGAAGGTTCGATAAGCAAGTCAACGCTTGCTTATTGATCGCTCCACCATGCACCTTCTCCGATACGCTTTGCTGCTGACTGCACTGTTCGTCGCAGTGCCGGCGCAGGCCGACACCATCGGTGTGCACCTTGTCAGCAAACACATTCCGGCCAAGAAGTTCAACAACGTGAACCCCGGTCTCTATTACCAGACCGACGACGGTTGGACGGTCGGCGGTTATCACAACTCGCTGCGACGCAACAGCGTGTATGCGGGCTACACCTGGAAACTCGGGGCCCTGGATGTCACGACCGGCGCCGTCACCGGCTACCAGCACAAGGTGCAGCCGATGCTGGTGCCTTCATTGAAGGTCTGGGAGCACGAAGGGGTTCGGGTGCGCGTGGCTTACATCCCGCAGGTCGAAAAGAAGATCGGCTCCCATGTACTGCACTTGATGATGGAGTACTGATCTTCAAGCCGACCGCCGACCCCACTCAAGCCGCCGCCTCAAGGCTGACCGAACTCGGCGCTGCGCAGCGGCGCCCACACCACTGCGGCCACCACGCTCGCGGTGGTCTGGCGCTGGAACAGCGGGCTGTTGCGGTTGGCCGCGCCGGAATGGTCGTTGACCGACACACCGAAGCTGACCGCCGTCGTCGGATTCAGGCGGTGCGACCAGCCAGCCCGCACCGCGCTGCCGAAGAAGCCGCCGCGGGCGTCGTACGCCGGGCGGTTCGGCCGCGCGTAGATCGGGTCGACTTGGTAGAAGTAATCCTGCAAGGCTTCGCTGGCCCACGAGGCCTGCAAGCTCAATTGCACCTGGCTGCGCGCGCCGGGCCAGCCGCGAATGCGCCAGCGCAATTCGGGCTCCAGCACCTGGCCGCGACCATGGATGTTGCGCCAGTTGGTCGAGAACACCTGGCGCAGCTTCAGGTGCGCACTGACCTGTTGACCGCCACCCAGCGGCACGCGGTAAAGCGCTTGCGGCCCCAACTCGAAGGTGTAGTCGCGAGCCGGCATGCCATCGCGGGCTTCGCTGTTGCGCGAATTGAATGCCGCTGCGCCCGACAAATCGAACTCGAACTCGCCATGCTTCAACAAACGGCTGCGCACACCGTCGTCATCGACGCGAAACCGATCGCCGCGATAGATGAAGATCGGCGCCGCCGCGCCGCGCCAGCGGGAGGTCGATGCGGCGGGGTAATCCGGCCCCTGCACACCGACGACTGCAACGCCTGCCTCCCACAGTGGCAAGGCGAACCCAGGCTTGGGTGTGACCGGCGCGACCGCATCGGCATCGCTCGGTGGCGGCTCGGTGGCCAAGGTCGGGCTCTGAGCCCACACGGAAGCACACAGACCGCAAGCGGCCATCGCGGCGAAGAACCGATGAAGATAAGCAGTTGTCACAAGATGATCGAAGCAGTGAAGCATGCGGCGACGATACCCGATGCGCTAAGGAAGAACGCGCATTGCGCCGCGCATCCATTGGCATGAAGCTCGCTACTTAGCGCTGCGTCACATCCCGAGTTTCAATCGCTGGCGGCAACTGTCCAAGGCAGTCAGTTTTAGGTTTCAGGAGTTCACATGAATGACAAGCAACGTCATCGTCCCGTCCCTGCCCCGCACGGCTTCTTACCGAATTGGCTGTTAGCCGTTTTGGTGGCTTGTGCCATCGGTGTCGTCGGCCTCGCGCGCACGATCATCTGACAGCCAAGGCCTGAGCTAAAGCACGATCGCCAAGGTGACGATCGCGCTGTCAGCCGACTGGCCGCGCTCGTCATAGGCACGAGCAAACACGCTGACCGACGCCCGACCGTCATTGGGGACCGGCAGCACGAACTCGTAAGGCGCCGAACGATCGTTACCTAAACGCACCGCTGTATTGCCGTCGTAACGATAAAAGATCACCTCGTCGATGCCATCGCCATCGACCGCCGCTGCGGCCAAGCGCACGTTCTGCCCCACCTGCGCCGTACTTGAACCGACCACCAGCTCCACCTGCGGCGGCCGGCCATCGCCCGACCCGATGACGCCGCCGTCATCCCGGATGTCATCTCTGTTGTCATAAGCCAGGTAAAAGCCGCCGCCACATCCGGCCAGCGCGAAGACGGCCGATAACACCGCCATTCCGGCCGCCCGGGCCGCGCTGCGCGGCCCCCTGGATCGCTTGTCGATTCGCGTGTTCATCGCGAAATGCTACGCCCGCCGAAATACCGTGGGCGGGCCCGCGGTCTTGGGTTCTTCGGTTGTTCCGCCAAACGATTCAACTGCGCTTCAACGCGGCCAACTCATCGGCCACCAGCTTCACGACCAGCTGATCCAGCGTCTGCACCGAATACTGCTTCACGTCATGCACGGTCTTTGACCCCGGCCCGCTGCGAGGGTCGCTGGCCTCGCGGTAGGTCAGGAACACGAAGCGACCGGCGGTGTATTGCGCCATCTGCCGGAAGATGTATTCCCCCACCGGGTCGAGCCCGCTGGCACCGACCGCGAACAGCTTGATGCCCTTGGCCAGCGCGGCCTGCATGTCGCGGTCGTACTGCGGGCAAGCGCCACCCGAAGCGCCTTGCTGCATCGGCCAGACCAGCCCATTCGCGGCCTCACCGCAGCCCCTGTAGTCGAGATGCGGCGGTGCGTCGGCCACCAGCACCACCATGCGCGCCGCCTGGCTGCGCCAGCTCAGCCCGTGAACCACCTCGTGCAAAGCCTCGTTCAGCGCTTCCGGCGTGTCACCGCCACCACCGGCCTGCACATGCGCCAGCACCTGCTGGAAGGCGGCCAAATCGTTGGTGAAATCATGGGTGCGTGTCAGAAAGGCATCACCCCGGTCGCGATAAGCCACCAGGCCGTAGCAGATGTCCGGCTGACCCGGCAGTTGCGCGATCTGCTGCGCCATCGCCTTCATCGACTGTTTGAGCTTGGCGATCTCATCGCCCATCGAGCCGGTGGCATCGACCAGGAAGACGAGGTCCAGGCGCGGTCGCGCCACGGCGGTCTCGCCACCCAGCCGAACCTGCACCGCCTCGGCCTGCCCGCGCTGCAACAGCGCGCGGCTTTGCCGGCCCGCATGGCGCACCGCCACGCTCAAGCTGCGCTCGCCGTTGAACTCGGTCGGCAAGAAGGCGCGTGGCTGCAGCCACACCTGGCCGGCGGTATCGGTGCGAGCCCACATCACCGGCTGCGCAACGCCTGCGCGCTGCACCGCCACTTCGGCGTCATGCACCGGCCTGCCCTGCGCATCGGTCACCTGCAGCAGATAACGATCGCTGATGTCACGCGGCCTGACGGCCAAATCGGTATGGCGCTGGCGATAAGCCAGGTACTCGCCGAAGTCTGCGTTGTCGTTGATGACACCGGCCGTCACCGTTTCATCGGCAGGCCGTGGGCTGGGCGCGGGCTGCGGCTGGCGCGGCCAGAACGAGGGCGGCGCCATCACCCGGCCATCGGGCTCGGCAGCGAGTGACTCCGGCATCGCCTCGACCAGCGCCCCGGCCTTGGCGCTGGATCGGGCCGATGGCGAGGCGGCGATGTCGGCAGCGGCCGATGCGCCCTCGCGCTCCCGGTGAAGAGACAAAGGCAGGGCGTCCCCCCTGCGCGGCCGCCCGCCCTGGCGCTCCTGCGGGTCCCGCCCCGGCACCTCGCGCGTGCCCGGCGCGCGCCGGCAATCGGTGGCCGTTGGC
>CAHJWV010000119.1 GCA_903643055.1 Burkholderiales bacterium
TTGAACCTCAGCGCCAGCACTTCGCCGCGCTCACTCCCGTCGCGGCCGCATACCGCTGTTGCACCCGCGCCCTCGACACCGCCGCGCCAGTCCTGAGAAACTCGCCCGGTTCACATCAAGCCGGAGCGGTCGGCGGCGTACACCGATCCTTCGCGTCCCATTGAATGATGCCGGTGCCTCACGCCGATGGCCGGTTGCGGGAAGCTGACGTAACGCTTGAGCGGCGTCGGCGTCGGCTTCCGCTGGATTGACTCATGCCCCTGCCTTCCACGCCCACACCTCGCTTCGATCGCTTCTACAAATACGAGCCACTGACACAGTTGCTGTCCGACTACGCAGCGGCGCACCCGGAACTGGTGCAGCTGCAATCGATCGGCAAGAGCCATGAGGGGCGCGACATCTGGGTCGTGGGGCTCACGAACATCGCCACGGGCGTGGACACCGACAAGCCGGCGTTCTGGGCCGATGGCAACATCCATGCGGCCGAGTTGACGGCGAGCACGGCCTGCCTTTATTACCTGCATCTGCTGGTGACGCTGTACGGCCGGCCGACCGAGGAAGGGCGGCAGGTCACGCATTTGCTGGACACGCGCACGGTGTACTTGTGCCCGCGGCTCAACCCCGATGGCGCCGAGCTGGCGATGGCCGACAAGCCGCGGCACATCCGCTCATCGACGCGGCCTTATCCGTTTGACGAGGCGCCGGTCGATGGCCTGACGATCGAAGACGTGGATGGCGATGGCCGGGTGCTGTTCATGCGGATTCCCGACCCGAACGGCGGCTACAAGAAGGCGCAGCAGGACGCCCGCCTGATGGTGCCGCGTGCGCCGGGTGAGTTTGGCGGCGAGTACTACCGGCTGATGCCCGAAGGCACGCTGAAGAATTACGACGGCCTGACGGTCAACATCAACAAGGATGCCGAAGGCCTCGACCTGAACCGCAACTTCCCTGCCGGCTGGCGGCAGGAATTCGAGCAATTGGGCGCCGGGCCTTACCCGGCCAGCGAACCCGAGGTGCGGGCGATGGTCGATTTCATCTTCGGGCACCGCAACATCGGCGCCGCGATCAGCTTTCACACGCACAGCGGCGTGATCTTGCGGCCGATGGGCACGCAGAGCGACGACGACATGATTCCGGAAGACCTGTGGTCGTTCAAGCGCTTCAGCGCGCTGGGCGAGCAGCTCACCGGCTACCCGGTCATCAGCACGTGGCATGACTTCAAGTACCACCCGAAGCAGGTCATCACCGGCACGCAGGATTGGCTGTATGAGCACCTGGGCACGCTGTTCTGGGTGGTCGAGATCTGGTCGCCGAACAAGGAGGCGGGCATCACCGGCTACAAATGGATCGACTGGTTCCGCGACCATCCGATCGAAGACGACCTGAAGCTGCTGCAGTGGAGCGATGAGCAGTGCGGCGGCATGGCTTATGTCGAATGGATGCCGTTCCACCACCCGCAACTCGGGCCGGTGGAGATTGGCGGCTGGGACAAGATGAACTTCTGGCGCAACCCGCCGCCGCACTTGCGCGAGCGGGAGGCGGCCCGCTTCCCGGCCTGGATGACGCAGATCGCGCTCAGCCTGCCGCGGCTCGACGTGCTGCGCACCGAGGTGCGCGCACTCGGGCCCGACACCTGGCGCGTGCGCTTCGCCGTTTGCAACAGCGGCTGGCTGCCGGCGTATGTGACTCAGCGGGCGCTGGAGCGCAAGGCCGTGCGCGGCGTGATGTTCGAGATCCACCTGCCCTCGGGCGACCCGACGGTGTCGCTGGTCAGCGGCAAGGAGCGCATGGAAGGGCCGCAGCTCGAAGGCCATGGCCCGAAGAATTCACTGCAAGCCTTTTTGCCGACCCGCGAGATCACCGCCGACCGCGCGGTGGCCGAATGGGTCGTGCGGGCACCGAAGGGCACGCGGCTGGCACTGAGCGCGCGAGCCGATCGGGCCGGTGCGGTGAAGACGGAAGTCAGCCTCGACTGAGGCCAGGGCCAGGGGGCCGAGCGGCAGCTCAGTTCAGCTCGTCGCTGGATGCGCTGCGCGGCAGCACCGGTGCTTCGCTCATCGCTTGGCGCCACACGCGCTTGGGCAGGAAGGTGCGCAGTTGTTCGATGGCTTTTTCGACCAGCGCCGGGTGCAGCTCATGGCCGATGCCGGGCAGCACATCGGCGGTCACGTCGCCACCCAAGGCCACCAGGCGCTCGGCGGAATCGACGATCGGCGCGGGCGGCACCACCGTGTCGGTCATGCCGTGCAGCAAGTGCAAGGTCGTGTCGCTCGGCGCATGTGCAGGTTGCACGGCGTGGCGGCCGGAGAACGCGATCACCCGCCCGGCCAGCGCCGGCTCGGCCTGCGCCGCTTCGAGCGCCATGATGGCGCCTTGCGAAAAGCCGGCCAGCGCCGTGTGTTGCCACGACATGTTGAACTGCTGCTGCATCGCACGCACGGTGGCAATGAAGCGTGGCAGTGCGTCGGCCACGCGCTGGGGTCGGTTGGCATCGGTGATGCCGCGGATCGAAAACCATTGCCAGCCGCTTGCGCCGGCATCGAAGGCTTGCGGCGCATCAATGCACAGCACTGCGGCCTGCGGATATTCGTCCGCCAGGCGCTGCGCGAGACCGGTCATGTTCGATGCTTCGCCACCCACCCCGTGGAACAGCAGGAACAACAGTGTCGGGGCGCCGTTCGATGGCAGATGGGCGAGGGCAGTGCTCATGGCGTCGTGATGGAATGAAACTGGCGCAGTGTGAAGGCGGGTCGGCGCGGCCATGAACAGCCGAATTGAAGCCGTCCGACAAAACGCCTGAAGCGGCTGCCGGGCCGGCCCGCGCGGTGAAAAAGCGCTCGAAGGCGCAGCCGGCTCAGAAGCGCAGGCGAATGCCGGTGGCGACCGAATTGCCGTTCGATGCGTTGCTCAGGCGGTCATTCATCCACATCGCATAGGCATCGGTGAGCTTGGACAGCGCGTAGTCGTAGCCCGCAGTGAATGTCTTTTGCGTGACGTCGCCGGTCGGAAGTTCGGTCTTCGCGTGACCGTATTGCGCGACCAGCTTGCCATTGCCCAGCGGCACCGAAGCGCCGAGGCCGTACAGGCGGGTTTGCCCGTCGATGGTGGCGTGTGTCTTCACGCGGCTGTATTGG
>CAHJWV010000120.1 GCA_903643055.1 Burkholderiales bacterium
GGTGTTCTATTTCCCTGGTTGCGGCTCGGAGCGGTTGTTCTCGCAAGTGGGCCTGGCCACGCAAGCGATGCTGTGGCATGCCGGCGTGCAAACCGTGCTGCCGCCGGGTTATCTCTGCTGCGGTTATCCGCAAAAAGGCTCGGGCCAGTTCGACAAGGCCGAGAAGATCATCACCGACAACCGGGTGCTCTTCCACCGCGTGGCTAACACGCTGAACTACCTCGACATCAAGACGGTGGTGGTGAGTTGCGGCACCTGCTACGACCAGCTGCAGGGCTATCAGTTCGAGAAGATCTTCCCCCGGTGCCGGATCATCGACATTCACGAATACCTACTTGAAAAAGGCATCAAGCTCGAAGGCAACGGCGGCTACCTGTACCACGACCCCTGCCACACGCCGATGAAGCTGCAGGAGCCGATGAAGACGGTGAAGGCGCTGCTCGGTGACAACGTGCTGAAGAGCGACCGCTGCTGTGGCGAAAGCGGCACGCTCGGTGTCACGCGGCCTGACATCGCGACGCAGGTGCGTTTCCGCAAGGAAGAAGAGCTGCGCAAGGACGAAGCCAAGCTGCGTGAACGCATGAAGGGCGTCGACAATCCGACCACCGTCGTGACACAGAAAAGCGATCTGAAAATCCTGACTTCGTGCCCGAGCTGCCTGCAGGGGCTGAGCCGTTATGGCAACGACCTGAACAATGGCTTGCTGGAAGCCGACTACATCGTCGTCGAGATGGCCAACAAAATCCTCGGGCCAGATTGGATGCCGGAATACGTGCGGCTTGCCAACGATGGGGGCATTGAGCGGGTGCTGGTCTGACCCGAACTCCGGAGAGCCCATGTGCCGTCAAGCGCGCCACCGATGAATGGTGGCGCTTATCCGGTAACTCGGGCCGATGCGCAGCATGCGCACGGTTAGCCCTTGAGGCGCTTACTCGGCGGAAAGCTTGCGCGCCTTGATCAGCGCGTGCCAAAAGGTCGTTTCCTTCTCGATGAACGCGCCGAGGGCCGGGCCATCGCCGGGAATGACTTCGAGGCCGAAGTCTTCGAGCCGGGCTTTGACTTCGGGTACGGCGATCGCCTTGTTCATCTCGGTGCTCAGGCGCGCAACGATGTCGGCCGGCGTGCCTTTCGGTACGAACAGGCCTTGCCAGGCGGTGACTTCGAAGCCCTTGATGCCGATCTCGTCGAGCGTCGGGACATCAGGCAGCGATGGCAGCCGCTTCAATGACATCACCGCCAGCGCGCGCAGCTTGCCGGAGCGGATGTGCGGCAAGCCGCCGGCGGTGTCGACCACCATCATCGGCACTTGCCCGCCGATCAGGTCTTGCACGGCCATGCCGGTACCGCGATAAGGCACATGCACGACAAAGCTGTCGGTGCGGCTTTTCAGCAGCTCCATCGCCAGATGGTGCGGGCTGCCGACGCCGGGCGAGGCATAGCTGTATTTGCCAGGGTTCTTCTTGATTTCCGCCAGCAGCTGCTGAGCGCTGCTAAAGCCGGCCTGCGGGTTCACGGCGAGAATCAGCGGAAAGCGAGCCATCAGGCCGACCGGGCGAAACTCTTTCGGGTCGTAGGGCAGATGTTTGTACATCGCCGAGTTGAGCACCAGCGCGCCGTTGTCGCCGGTCATGATCGTGTAGCCGTCGGGTGCCGATTTCGCCGCGTTGTCGGTGCCGATGATTGCGGCGGCGCCGGGGCGGTTGTCGATGATCAGTGTCTGCCCAAGCTGCTTGCCCAACTGCGGCGCCAGCTGCCGTGCGAGGTAATCGGAGCCGCCGCCGGCCGGGTACGACACGACCCAGCGGATCGGTTTGCTGGGCCAGGCCTCGGCGCCGGCGGCCAGTGGCACAGCCCATGGAAGCAGCGCTAGGCTCGTGATCAGCAAGCGGCGAAATGAACGGGTCGAAGAGGGCAGCATCACAAAGCTCCAGCAGTCGGGTGTCAATCATCTTATCGACGCAATGCGACGCAGTGAGCGAGGGCGGCCCGCGATAATCCGGCGGATGACGACACCGCTTTCTTTCCATCCCCGTCTTGATGCCGCCGCAGGCTGCGAATTGTGTGAATGTGCGGGCGGCTTGCTGCTCTGGAGCGACAGCGATTGGCGGGTGATCCGAGCCGATGACGCGGCATTTCCAGCGTTCTATCGCGTGGTCAGCCAGCGCCACGTCAGCGAGCTGTCGGAGCTGACCGAATTGCAACGGCAGCGCTGTCTCGATCTGGTTTGCGCAGTCGAGCGTGTGCTGCTGGAGCGGTTGAAGCCGACCAAGGTCAACCTGGCGGCGCTGGGCAATTTGGTGCCGCACCTGCATTGGCACATCGTGGCCCGCTTTGCATGGGACAGCCATTTTCCGCAGCCGATCTGGGGTGTGCGCCAGAGGGAAGTCGAGCCCGGTGCGGTCAGCCGCCTCGCCTGTTCACTGGCCGAACTTGACGCGGCCGTGCTGGCTACACTGCAGCGACTTTCCTGACGCTCTCGCAAACACAACCCTCCATGGCCGGCCTCACGCCCCAAACCCCGCAGCCCACGGCCATCACCGTGCACCAGCAGTCCAAGGCGCTGGAAGTCGCGTTTGCGGACGGGCGGGTGTTTCGCATTCCGTTCGAGCTGATGCGCGTCTATTCGCCATCGGCTGAAGTCCAAGGGCATGGCGCCGGTCAGGAAGTGCTGCAGATCGGCAAGCGCGATGTCGATCTGATCTCGCTCGATCCGGTGGGCAACTACGCCGTGCAACCGACCTTCTCCGACGGCCACAGCACCGGCATTTTTTCCTGGGACTACCTGTACTTTCTCGGCTCGCAAGAAGCGCAACTGTGGGCGCAATACGAAGCGCGGCTGCAGCAAGCCGGGCAGAGCCGAGACAGCGTGTCGGAACGCCCGACGGATCCGTCCGCCGATCAGCCCGCTTCCGGCTGCGGCCACCATCACTGAGCGGGCCGATGCCGTCATCGCCCACTGCAACCCATTGAGTCCTCCATGAGCAATACCCATTTCGGCTTTCAGACCGTCGACGAAGCAGAGAAATCCAGCCGCGTGCGCGGCGTCTTCGATTCGGTGGCATCGCGTTATGACGTGATGAACGACTTGATGTCGATGGGCCTGCATCGGGCCTGGAAGGCTTACACCGTGGCGGTCGCGGCCGTGCGCGAGGGAGATCGCGTGCTTGACATCGCTGGTGGCACCGGCGACCTCGCACGCGCGTTTGCGAAGAAGGTCGGCCCGCGCGGGCTGGTCGTTCACACCGACATCAACGAGGCGATGCTGCGCCAGGGCCGCGAGCGCTTGATCAACGAAGGCCTGGCGCTGCCGACATCGATCTGCGACGCGGAGGCCTTGCCCTTTCCATCGGAAAGCTTCGACCTGGTGTCGGTGGCCTTCGGCCTGCGCAATATGACCCACAAGGATCGGGCGCTGGCCGAGATGAACCGCGTGCTGCGCCCCGGCGGCCGCTTGCTCGTGCTCGAGTTTTCGAAGGTGGCAGCGCCGCTGGAGAAGGCTTATGACTGGTATTCGTTCAAGGTGCTGCCGCGCCTGGGCCAATGGGTGGCGGGCGACGCGAAGAGCTACCAATACCTCGCCGAGTCGATCCGCATGCACCCGGGCCAAAAGGAATTGAAGGCGCTGATGAAGACGGCCGGATTCGGCCATGTCGACGTCCACAACCTCAGCGCGGGCGTGGTGGCCCTGCACGCCGGCATCAAATGCTGAAAACCGCGGTGGTTCGCCACCGGTTGGAGGCATGGCTCGATCCCGCCTTTGGCGTAATTTTCTGACCTCATGTTTGCAGTGAGTGTGTCTCTGCGGAGTCACCCCTTATCCGGGGCCGCAGGGCCGTTACGCATCACCGGTACACTCGTCCTTTGTTCCCGGATGCCCGCTCGAAAGTCAGCGCTTTCGGGTATGTTGATCAGACCGATCCCTCGCTCGGAACTTCCAGGAGCCTCTTGCCGATGACTGCCTTTTCGACGCCGTCGCGCTTCGCATTCAACTCCGGTCGACTTCTGGCCATGGCCGTGGCCTGCAGTGCGGCATTGCTGGTCGGTTGCGGCGGAAAAAACAAAGACAAGCCCGCCTCGCAAACGGCCGCCAAGGTCAACAAAGAAGAGATCACCGTCCATCAGATCAACTTCGTGCTGCAGCAGCGCGGCATTGCCGGCTCACCAACGCTGCCGACGAGCAAGCAGGTGCTTGACCGTCTGGTCGATCAGGAGCTTGCGATCCAGCAAGCCCAGGAGCAGAAGCTGGAGCGCGATCCGCGCATCGTTCAGCAGCTCGAAGCCGCACGCCGCG
This sequence comes from Burkholderiales bacterium, assembly GCA_903643055.1. Next base: position 4,292 of record CAHJWV010000120.1, read on the forward strand.
ACATCCTTGCCCGTGCTTACCTCGAGAAGGTGGGGGCTACCGCTCCCAAGCCCACCGCCGAAGAGGTGAAGGTGTATTACGACGCCAAGCCGGCGCTCTTCAAAGAGCGGCGTATCTACAGCCTGCAGGAACTGGTGGTCGAAGCCAAGCCCGAGCAGGTCGAAGTGCTGCGTGCGAAGGTGCTGGCCGCGCAAGACGTCAACGAATTCGTCACCTTCCTGAAGGCCAATGGTTACAAGTTCGCGGGCAATCAGGAGACGAAGGCGGCTGAGCAACTGCCGCTGTCCAGTCTCGATGCTTTTGCCCGCATGAAAGATGGCCAGGCGCTGTTCAACGCCCACGCGACCGGGGTGCAGGTTGTGTTCCTCGCCGGTTCGCGCAGCCAGCCGGTCGATGAAGAGCGCGCAAAGCCGGCGATCGAGCAGTTCTTGCTCAATGAGCGCCGCCGCAAAATCGTCGACGATGACATCAAGGCATTGCGTGCTGCGGCGAAGATAGAGTACGTCGGGGAATTCGCTTCGGCGGCCGCGTCAGCACCTGTGGCCACGGCCGCTTCGCCGATCGCTTCCGAGCCGGCCTTCGCCGCTTCGGGGCCCGACGCGGCGAGCATGGAAAAAGGCCTCACGGGTTTGAAATGAGCAACGGTGCCACGGCACCGTTCGAGAGACATTGAACAGGAGTTGATGAGAGCATGAGTACCTTGATGCGTTTCGCTTTGCTGTGCTGGATGCTGGCTTTGGCATGCGTTGCACCGACGTTTGCCCAAACCCCGCAGCAGCCCGCCAACAAGACCTTGGAATATGTGCTCGGCGCTGGCGACATCATTCGGGTGTCGGTCTACCAGAACCCGGACCTGAGCCTGGAAACCCGGATCTCGGAACTCGGCCAGATCACCTTCCCGCTGGTGGGCAATGTGTCGGTCGGTGGTGCTTCGGTCTCGTCGGCCCAGGACCGCATTGCAAAGCAGTTGCGCGACGGGGGCTTTGTCTTGAAGCCCCAGGTCAACGTCATGCTGGTGCAGGCGCGCAGCAGCCAGGTGTCGATTCTCGGGCAGGTCTCGAAGCCCGGCCGCTACCCGATCGAAACCGTCAACAGCAAGGTCTCTGAGATGATTGCCACGGCCGGTGGCGTGCTGCCCGCAGGTGCCGATGTCGTGACCTTGACGGGCGTGCGCAATGGCGCACCGGTCAAGCTCAGCATTGATTTGCCATCCGTCTTTCAAGGCGGCAAGGCCGATCTGGATGTCGTGGTGGCCAATGGCGACACGCTGTTCGTCGACCGTGCTGCCACCTTCTACATCTATGGCGAAGTTCAGAAGCCCGGCGTCTATCGCCTGGAGCGCGGCATGACCGTGCTGCAGGCTCTGGCGCAGGGCGGTGGCTTGACCCAGCGGGGCACCGAGCGTGGCCTGCGCCTGCATCGCCGTGACGCGAGCAACGCGCTGAAGATCACTGAGCCGGGCATGAACGATGTGGTTGAGCGCGACGATGTGATCTACGTTCGCGAATCCTTGTTCTGACAGCCCACGTGGAGCCACAAGCGACCATGTCAGCGATCCAGTACCTGCGCATCATCCGGGCCCGCAAGTGGCTCGTGTTGATCCTGGCGGTTCTCGTGATTGCAGCAGGCGTGGTCGTGGCGTTGACTTTGCCGAAGCGCTTCACCGCGCAGAGTTCGTTGGTCGTCGAGATGCGCATCGATCCCGTGCTGGGCGCGCTGGCGCCGGGCATGGCGTCACCGGCTTACCTGGCCACGCAACTCGAGATCCTGAAGAGCGATCGCGTCAGCAAGCGCGTCGTCTCGACGCTCGGCATCGAGAAGTCACCGGCGGCCATCAAGCAATGGCGTGAGGCGACCCAAGGCAAGGTGCCGATGGATCTGTACTTCGGCGACCTGATGGAGCTGGGGCTGACCGTCGAGCCGGGGCGCGGCAGCAACCTGATCTACATCACCTACACGTCGAAAGACCCTGCATTTGCGGCCGCTGCGGCCAACGCCTTTGCCCAGGCCTACATGGATGTTTCGGTGGAGCTTCGGGTGGAGCCGGCGCGTCAGTCCGCAGCGTTCCTGGAAACACAGGCCAAGGTGTTGCGAACGAACCTGGAGCAGGCTCAGGCGAAGTTGTCGAGCTATCAGCAGTCCAAGGGCATCGTGGTGTCTGACGAGCGGGTCGATCAGGAGATCACCCGGCTGAATTCGCTTAACGCGCAGTTGGCCGTGGCCCAGGCCGAGCGCGTGGATGCGACTTCGCGACAAAGCAATTCAGGCACCGAGCAATCGCCGGATGCGCAATCGAGCGCGGCGGTGCAAAGCCTGAAGTCCCAGTTGGGTCAGGCCGAGGCCAAGCTCGGCGAGATCAGCAGCGTCGTGGGAGTGAACCACCCGCAACGCATTCAGCTGGAAGCCCAGATCGCTCAACTGCGCTCGCAGCTCGCCTCTGAAGTCAAGCGCGTTTCCAGTGGCACATCGGCTGTCAGCCGCTCCACTTTCCAGAAGGTCGCTGAAATGCGAACGATGGCCGAAGACCAGAAGAAGCTGGTGCTGTCGTTGCGCTCGGAGCGCGATCAGATGTCGGTGCTGTTGCGCGATGTCGAGACTGCTCAGCGCGCGTACGAAGGCATCAGTCAGAAGGTCAATCAGGTCAACCTGGAAGGCCAGAACAACCAGGCCAATGTGCGCCTGCTCAGCCCGGCCACTGAGCCCTCAGAGCCGACCCGTTCGAAGGTGGTGTTGGTGATCGTGGCTTCGATCGTCGGTGGTTTGATTTTGGGTGCAGGCGTTGCTGTCGGCTTGGAACTGCTGGATCGCCGCGTGCGCGGCACGAGTGACTTGATCAGCATTCCTGGCGTACCCGTGATTGGCGTGCTTCACCCGATCGGTTCGACCGAGCCGGTGTTCCGCCGTTTGATGCTGGACAGAATCGTGACCCCTGACAAGCCCTTGCTGCCTGCGCCAGGAGCCCGCCCATGAAGATGAGCGTCTCGGTTCCGGCAGGCTCCTCGATTGCCACCCGTTCGATCGGCGCGATCCTGATGGATGGTGGCCTGCTGACGCCGGAAGATGCCGAGCGTGTGCTGCTGTTGCAGAAAGAGCAGAACCTGCGCTTTGGCGAGGCTGCGATCCGCCTCGGTCTGCTGACCGAGGCCGATATCCAGTACGCCCTGTCGCGACAGTTCGCTTATCCCTATCTGCGTGCAAGTGGTGACAAGCGATCGGTCAGCGAAGAATTGGTGGCGGCCTATGAGCCTTTCAGCCCACGGGTCGAGCAACTGCGGGCCATGCGCAGCCAGCTGATGATGCGCTGGTTCGACAAGGTCAATCAGCGCCAGGTGCTGACGATGGTCGGCACCGAGCGCGGTGAAGGCCGCAGCTATTTGGCAGCCAATCTTGCCGTCGTGTTCTCGCAGCTGGGCGAGCGCACCTTGCTGATCGATGCCGACCTGCGCACGCCGCGCCAGCATGAGTTGTTCATGCTGCAAAACAAGGCCGGCCTGTCGACGATGCTGGCCGGCCGCGCCCGCGATGAAGCCATCATCCGCATCACCGATCTGGCCGGCCTGTATGTGCTGCCTGCCGGGCCGGTGCCGCCCAACCCGCTGGAATTGCTGAGCCGCGGCATCTTTGATGACGTTCTGAACCAGGTGCGAGCGATGTTCGATGTGATCATCATCGACACGCCCTCGATGTCGGTCGGTGAAGATGCCGCCATCGTCGCGGTGCGCACCGGTGCGGCATTGGCGGTGGCCCGAAGTGCGCAAACCCGCGTCTCATCATTCAACAACATGGTGCAAGGCCTGATGAGCGCCGGCGTGGCCGTAGTTGGGTCGGTGCTGAACGATGTGCCGGCTGCAAAGAAGGCCAAGGGCAAATAGGCACCGAAATCGGGCCGTACAGCGGTCTGGTGATCTCGAGGGCGACACGGCGAGCGGCACGGGCTGCCATCTTGTTACCTGTCTGCGGCGTTATGTCACTCGACCTGTTCGCTCACGTCGCTGGCTTGACCCCTTGCTTTGATTTGGGCTTCGTTGACTAACGAGACAGAATCACGGCTTCGGCGTGAAATCACTTTGGCTGGAATACCCACGGCCGTCGCGCCGTCAGGCACGTCTTTGATCACGACGGCATTGGCGCCGATGCGCGCGTGATTGCCGATGCGCACCCCGCCAAGAATTTTGGCGCCCGCACCGATGTCAACATGGCCGCCGATGGTCGGCAATGAGTCGCCGTCGGCGGCCCCGATCGTGACCTGCTGGAAGAACAGGCAGTTCGGGCCAATCTTGGCGGCCGGGTGAATCACGATGCCGTTCGGGTGCGGCAGCAACAGGCCCCCGCCAAGCTGGCTGTTCAGTGGAATCTCGGCACCGGTCACGGCACTCCAGAAATAATGTCGCATCACCGCGATCATGCGCAAGGGGTGGCGCAGCGGATTGCGGGCGGCGCGATGAGCCTGATACGCGCGGATGCTGGCCAGCAGCGATCGCGACGGATGCCAACGAAACCAAGGCTTCTGCTCACGCGACCAGTCCGGAACGGTCGCGGACACCTGAGGCACCGCTGGGATCGTTGAGGTGGGTGAATTCATCGGCATTCGAAGTCAGGCGGTCGTCAACAGATGGTCAGCACAGGCCCAATGCGCCGTTTTCTGGAATGCCAAAGATGCCGCGCTGATGCTCCAGGCCAAGCTCTGTTGCATGCACCAGCCCTGAAGCAAAGACAACTGCGCCAGAACCGCGCTGTCGACAAAGCTCACCTCTGCCAGATCGAAGCTTACCGACTGGCGATGGTCTGCGATGCGTTGGAGTTGTTGGCGCAAGGGCTCTGCGTTCGCGTGGGCCCATGCGCCAGACAAGCGGACATGCGCGTGGCCGTGAAGCACCTTCACGTCAAGACGAGCTTGAGCCAAGGCGTGAGGGGAGGGTGTGCATCTACGCAACTGCCAAGCCAGTGGCAGCACCCGGGTCAACAGCAGCGTCGATAGCCGCAGACCATCTCTGGCATAACGCCGCCAAAGCGCGGGCTCTTCAACGATGCGCCACAGCCATTCCAGCCGCAGGTGCTGTGCCCAGGCGGGAGCCCGGCGCACGGTGCCCGCCGCAAAGTTCACCACCGCGCCAAGGTGGCTGACCAGCGGCGTGTCGAGCTTCGACAGGTTGTGCTGAATCCAGGCCTGCCCTTTTTGCGCACCCAAAGCGACTACCAGAAAATCGGCCCCACTGGTGTTGATGCGATCGATCTGCCCGGGCTGGCTCATTGCGTCGATGGTGCCGAAGCCGGGAGATTCATGGCCAACGCAGCGCATGCCGCTGGCGTCGCCGGCCGAGTTCACACGCTGGCAGGCCGCCTCGGCGGCTCCCGGGGGCCCACCAAAAAAGTAAACCGAAACGCATGATGCGGAAGGGCGCTGCAGTCGTTCGAACAGCGTGGAGCCGGCCACCCGCTCAGGCAGCCGAACGCCGATCCAGCGCGAGATCATCACGATCGGCCAACCATCGGCGACGCTCAAATCGCTTTGCTGTACCGAGCGCCGAAAGGCGGCGTCATCGATGCACTGAACCGCAAAGTTCAGGTTGGGCGTCGACAGAAAGCAGCGCTTGCGTTGCTGAATGCTTTGTCGCAAAAGCGCTTCAGCCTGCGCTTCGGTGATGGCATCGAACGGCAAGCCAAGGATGCAATGAACGTTGCGGCTGAAATCAGGCGGCACCGCGGTGCCTTTCCTGGATCTCCGTGATCGCGCGGCGCTTGCCGACCATCAGCGCGCGCCATTGATAGCGCCGCAGGAAGAGCCTGAACTCCGGATCATCGAACCGTGGCTCTCCGCGCAGCCGGCTGCGCAACCAACCCCACACCATTGCCAGGCTGCCCAGGACATACGGTTTTTCATTGATGCGGTTCAGTGCATTGGCCACCATGTAGGCGAAGCCGGTGCCCATGAAGTACTGGCCATAGCCATGCCGCATGCGGCCGGTCAGGATGCCGGTTTGGCTGGAGCCCATCGGGCGAAGGTGGATGAATCGCAATTCGGGGTCATCCCAGCTGCAGGCTATCCAGCCCTTCATGCGGCAGCGGTGTCCATCGATGCCGTCCCACATGACTTGCCTCACAAAGCCGCCCAGTTCCTGGAAGCGCGAGACGCGGTAGAACTTGCTGGCGCCGATAGAGGTCTCGTCGCCATGTCGTTCGTTGACGAGTTCACCGTGCTCCCAGATGTAGGCTTTGCCGCTGCAGGTCGCGATGCGTGGATCGGCTTCCATGCGCTTCATCAAGCCTTCGAAATATCCGGCGGGCAGGTTCAGGTCGAGGTCGAGCTTGCAAAGGTATTCGAAGTCGTTCGGATCGATGGTGTCGAAGCCCGCATAAAAGGCTTCGATCACGCCCGGGCCGACGGCACGGCGGCCGCGGTCAGTGCGGGTGACGATGCGGATCCAGTCGTGCTTCGCGGCGTACTCGGCCAGAATCTTCGGTGTGTCGTCGGTGGAGCCATCGTCGACGATCACCCACAACGCTGGCGGCACCGATTGGGCCACCACGGTGTCCAGCGTTTGCCGCATGAAGTCGGCCTCGTTGCGGCACGGCGAAATGATCACATAACGTTGATTCGGCATGGTCTTGTGGCGCAAGTTTCATCGGCGGCCACGCTCGATAGTGGTCACGCGGCGGCATGGCGCAAAGAGGGTGGGCGCTGAGTATGTCGCAAAAAAACGGGGGCTTGAGCGGGTGCTGCCGCTCTCCACTGGATCAAGGGTGCATCACGAACTTGAATGCGTTGCACTCGGAGTAAGTTCCTTCAAGCCTGGGCTTGCCTGAACAGCTCGGCCAGCTTGGTGGCCTCGGTATCCGAGTGGTGGGCTGACCAGACCGCGGTATGGGCGGTCTGGCTCATGGCGGCCAAGGTCTCGGGCGTGGCGTCGAGGCAGGAACGCATGGCTTGCGCCAGGGCATCGACATCCCCCGCCGGATACAGCCAGCCCGATCGTTCGTGTGCGACCAATTCGGGAATGCCGGCGAGGTAAGGCGCGACCACCGGCCGGCGATTGGCCATGGCCTCCATGATGACCACCGGCAGGCCTTCAGACAGGCTGGGCACAATCAAGGCGCGGGCCGCGCGCAGCTCAGCCTCGATGCCTTGGGCATCAAGCCATCCAGTGATGCGGATGCGGTCGGTGATGCCATGCTGCCGCGCCAGCGCTTCGACATCGCCACGCATCGGTCCGTCGCCTGCCAGCACCAATTCAAACGACACCCCTTGGCTCGCCAACTGGCTTGCCGCTTCGATCAGCAGGAGCTGGCCTTTTTCCTTGGACAGCCGGCCGATGCAGACGAGCCGCCTGACGCCGGCCTGCGCTGGCGGCGCTGCATCGCCGTACCCGCTTTCCAAGCCGCAACGCACGACCTGCACCTTGCGCCACGAGGTGTGAGGCACCCATTTGAAGATCTGGCTGCGGCCGAAGGCGCACACCGCGGCGACGAACGATGCCTGCCCGACGGTGCGATCAAGCCCCATCTGAGCGGGCCGGTCCATGATGTCTGAGCCGTGGGCCGTGAAGCTGTAGGAGATGCCGCCCAAGGCACTGGTTAGCATCGCGACTTCGGCCGGGTTGGTCGCGAAGTGAGCATGCAAATGGCGGGTTCCGGTTCGCTGCATCCAGGCGTGAATCCAGCAGGCTTCCACCAGATAAGCCATGTGCACTGGCCAGGGCCGATCAGACTTTCGCGCCATCTGCCAGGCCAGGCGGGCGGCCGACAAAAAGCGCCGTGGTGACTTGAGTGACGCGCGCGTTACCGGCCCCAGCAAGGACGCCGCACCGCCTTTCAGCACATAGGCGGTGCGCCCGCGCTCCGCGATGTCCAGCGTATCGACCAGAGGGAGGTCCCAGCCGCGCAAGGCGATTCGGTGCACCGTCATACCCAGGCGCTCCAGCGCATGGATTTCGCGGCGGATGAAGGTGTGGCTGACCGATGGATACTGGTTCACCAGGTAGGTGATGGGCTCGGTCATCGGAGGATCAAGACTTGTGGAATGAGTTCGTCGTCGTTCCGCGTTGCCGAGTCAACCAGTATTGGCATTGGCCCAGCAGCTCAGGGAATTTTCCGAGGACGAGGAAGGTGGCGCTCCATAGGCGATGCTTCCGCTCTCCCGTCATCGCCGACGCTATCCGCAGGACCTGCACCGGGTAGATCAGAAGCAGCAGCAAGGCCAGCGAGTGAAGCCAGAGCGCAGCGGAAAGAATGGCCAGCGGGACCAACGCGGCCCACAGCCACGCACGCAAGGTTTGGCGCACCATGTTCCGGTCCTGGCTGCCGTACATGTTTGCTGCCTGGGCATAACCGAAGCCAACCCGGCGGGTGCGTTTCCACCACTGATTGAATTTCAGCATCGCCGAATCGTGCCAAGCCATCGCGATCGGCAAACGCCAGATCTTCCAGCCGGCAGTGCGAAGGCGCAGACAAAGTTCGGGTTCTTCGCCTGCGAAAAGATCATCGCGAAATCCCCCTACTTGCTCGAAAGCCTCGATGCGCATCATGGCAATGCCGCCGCAGGCCTCAATTTTTCCGCTTGGCAACATCGCAGATTGATCGGCAATGCGGTTGTAGACAGAGCGTTCGGGAAACCTTTCGCGTAAGCCACCGCATACGCATGCCACCTTGGGGTCTCGTTCAATGAATGCCGCCGCCTCATCAAACCATCCCTGGATGATTTCGCAGTCGCCATCGATGAACTGGATCCAGCGGGCCGGCTGAGCAACCTGCTTCAATCGCGCAAAACCGGCGTTGCGCGCACGGGCCGCGGTGAACGGGATCTTCATGTCCAGTTCCACCACTTCAATCCCTTTCGATCGTGCCATGTCCACGGATGTGTCGGTGGAGGCTGAGTCTACATACACCACCGTCGCGACGAGATTGCGAATGGAGTCAAGGCAGCGCACAAGACGCTCTCCTTCATTGCGACCAATGACAACCACCCAGATGTCGAGATGGCGTTGGCCAGGCATTTCCTGCGAGGCTGAGGGC
>CAHJWV010000121.1 GCA_903643055.1 Burkholderiales bacterium
GGTTTGCTGCTGCGGTGACCGACAAATGCCGATGCAGCAGGTAACGAGGTTGGTCACAAACTCGGTTACTGTCGGGGCCGTCTCAACTGATTGCCTTTCCCATGCCTGCGTCTTCCCGCTGCTTCATGGCCGCCTCAGCGCTGTCGCTGGCCTTGCCGATCCGCGCCCAAACCACACCCGAGGTCGTGCTTGATCCGGTCGTGGTCACCTCACAGCGGCAGTTGCAAAACTCTTTCGACGCACCGGCCGCGATCTCGGTGGTGACACGCAGCACGATCGACAACGGCGGCGCGCAGGTCAACCTGTCGGAAGCACTGAACCGCGTACCTGGCATCACGGTGCTGAACCGCCAAAACTACGCGCAGGATCTGCAGTTGTCGATCCGCGGCTTCGGCTCGCGCTCGACCTTCGGCATCCGTGGCGTGCGCCTGATCGTCGATGGCATTCCCGCCAGCATGCCGGATGGCCAGGGGCAGGCCTCGAACATCTCGCTCGCCTCGGTCGGTCGCATTGAGGTGTTGCGCGGCCCGATGGCCCAGCTCTATGGCAATGCGGCCGGCGGCGTGGTTCAGGTATTCACCGAAGACGACGCGCTGCGGCCCACCGCCACGGTGTCGCTCGCAGCCGGCCCTTATGGCCAGAACAAGCTAGGCGTGAAATACAGCACCACGACACCCGGCTACGGCCTGACCTTGGACGCTTCGCAATACCAGACCGATGGCTACCGCGACCACAGCGAAGCCAAGCGCGGCCAGTTCAACGCCCGCTGGCAAAGCGACCTGACGCCGAGCACGCATGTCAGTGTGATCGTCAATGCACTCGATCAACCCAACACCCAAGACCCGATCGGCCTGACCCGCACGCAGTGGGAAACCACCGATCCGAAGCGCGTTGCCGCCACGGCGATCACGCAGGATGCCGGCAAGACGGTGCGGCAGCAGCAAGTCGGCACGGTGATCGAGCACCGCGTCAGCGATGCAACCGTCGTGACAGCGCGCGTGTACCTCGGGCAGCGCAGCCTCGACAACGCCTTGTCGACACCGCTGAGCGCGCAACTGGCGCCCACCTCCAGCGGCGGCATCGTGCAGTTCGATCGCGGCTATGGCGGGCTGGGCGCGCAACTGGCCCACCGGCTGTTGTTGCCTGACGGCCGTGCGCTGCGCTTTGTGGGCGGCATCGAGTACGACCGCATGAACGAAGACCGCCAGGGCTACATCAACAATGCCGGCCAGCAAGGCGACTTGAAGCGCGACGAAAAAAACCGTGTCGAGAACCGGGATGTCTACCTTCAAGGCAGCCTGGACCTGACGAAGGACTGGGAAGCCACGGCCGGGCTGCGCTCCAGCGAAGTCCGCTTCACGACGCAGGACCACTTCATCACGTCAGCCAATCCCGACGACAGCGGTTTTCTGAACTACAGCGCCACGAGCCCGGTGCTGGGCCTGAGCTGGCATGCGACGCCCGATCTGCATGTGTACGCCAATCTGGGCCGCGGGTTTGAAACTCCGACCTTCACCGAACTCGCCTACCGCCGCGCCGGCACGGGCTTGAACACCGACTTGAAAGCCTCTCGCAGCAAACACGGCGAGATCGGCACCAAATGGAAACTAGCACACGGGCACCGCGTTGATCTCGCGCTGTTCGGCATCAGCACCAGCGATGAAATCGTCGTCGACACCAATCAGGGCGGGCGCAGCACGTTCAAGAACGCCGGCCGCACGCACCGCCGCGGCATCGAATTTGCGCATGTCGGTCAATGGACGCCAGCCTGGCGCAGCACCTTGAGCGTGACCGCACTGCATGCCCGCTTCATCGATGCTTTCCAGGGCTCGGACGGCAAGCCCGTTGCCGCCGGCAACCGATTGCCCGGCACCCCTGAACGCAGCCTGTTTGCCGAACTGGCCTGGACGCCGCAAGCCGCCTGGGGCGGATTCAACAGTGGCATCGAATGGATACGCACCGGCTCGCTGACGGTCGATGACAAGAACTCCGACGCCGCTGCGGCGGCGAACGTCATCAATCTGCGTGCGGGCTTTGCGCAATCGATGGCCGCCTGGCGCTTCACGCAACTGTTGCGAGTGGAGAACGCGACCGACCGGACCTACGCCGGCTCGGTGATCGTCAACGACGCCAACAGCCGCTTCTTCGAGCCCGCGCTGCCGCGCAACTGGCTGCTTTCGGTCACTGCGCGACGGGAGTTTTGAGCGCCACGCGGATGCGCCGAGCCTGTCGGGTCATCTTGATCGATAAGCCTTCAGGCGCTCCAGCTTGGCCGCATACAGCTCACGGTCACTTCGCATGGTGCTGTTCTCCAGCGCAATCGCCAGATGGGCCCGCGCGGAGCCCATCTGGCCCAGATTCAGATCGGCCAGCGCCAGCCAGAAGTGAAACTCATGCTGATAGGCGGCTCGATCTCCTTCTGGAAAAGGTCGCGGGCGGCCTTGAAATCTCGCGCTGCCATGGCGGCTACGCCCAGGTGGAAATAGTGGAACGGCGGATGTGGCTCGATCTGCGCAAGCCGTGCCGCCACTGCGTTCGCCTCGCTCTCTCA
>CAHJWV010000122.1 GCA_903643055.1 Burkholderiales bacterium
ACCTGCGCCAATTGGCCGCCGAAGAGCTGAAGATCGATCGCAGCTTCGTGCTTGATCTGGAAACCAGCCCCGATGCCCGCGCGATCGTCGATGCGGTCGTCAAGCTGGCACAGGCTTTGGGCCTGAAGGTGGTGGCCGAAGGTGTCGAAACCGAACAGCAGCAGGAGATCCTGCGCCGGCTCGGCTGCAATGAGCTGCAGGGTTATCTTTTTGCCAAGCCGATGCCGGCCAAGGCGCTGGCGCTGTGGGCAATGGAAGATGAAGGCCCGCGCGCGCTGGACTTCCGCCCCTCGTTGTTTGGCGACACCTTGCCGCAAAGCATGGCCTGAGCGCCGGTGCGGGCCAGCTTTTCGAGCGACCGGGGCTTGACACGCTTTCTACAATGAACGGATGAACGCACCTGCCTACACCCGCGCCGCCGCACTGCCCGAGATCCTGAAAAAACGCATCGCCATTCTCGATGGCGCGATGGGCACGATGATCCAGCGCTACAAGCTGGGTGAGGCTGATTACCGTGGTGAGCGCTTCAAAGATCACCCGAAAGACCTGAAGGGCAACAACGAACTTCTGCAGTTCACCCGCCCTGATGTGATCAGCGAAATTCACGAGCAGTACCTGGCTGCCGGCGCCGACCTGATCGAGACCAACACCTTCGGTGCGACCAGCGTCGCCCAGGAAGACTACGGCCTGGCCGAGCTGGCCTATGAGATGAACGTGGTAGCCGCCCGCTTGGCGCGTGAAGCCTGCGACAAGTACAGCACGCCCGACAAGCCGCGCTATGTGGCCGGCGCCCTGGGCCCGACGCCGCGCACCGCGAGCATCAGCCCCGACGTTAACGACCCTGCCGCGCGCAATGTCAGCTTCGATGAACTGAAAGACGCCTATTACCAGCAGGGCAAAGCCTTGCTGGAAGGCGGCAGCGATGTGTTCCTGGTCGAGACCATCTTCGACACGCTGAATGCGAAGGCCGCGATCTTCGCGCTCGATGAATTGATGGAAGACACCGGCGAGCGCCTGCCAGTGATCATCTCCGGCACGGTGACCGACGCATCAGGCCGCATCCTGTCGGGCCAGACGGTCAGCGCGTTCTGGCACAGCGTGCGCCATGCACGGCCTTTGGCCGTGGGCCTGAACTGCGCGCTTGGCGCAGCGCTGATGCGGCCTTACATCGAAGAGCTGCACAAGGTCGCGGGCGACACCTTCATCAGCTGTTATCCCAACGCCGGTTTGCCGAATCCGATGAGCGAAACCGGCTTCGACGAAACCCCGGAGATCACCGGCAGCCTGGTCGAAGAATTCGCTAAGGCAGGCTTTCTGAACATTGCTGGGGGCTGCTGCGGCACGACGCCGGATCACATCGCCGAAATCGCGCGCCGCGTCAGCGCCTATCGGCCGCGCGCGCGGCACGATCCTTTGTTCAGTGGATGGGTTGCGGCTTGAGTTGAGGAGCTCGGGTTGACGATGGCATCGCCATCGTGACCTTGCACCAGCATGGCGACGCCACTCAACGCGGCGTCAGGATGGGGTCAAGCCAGCTTCAGCAGCTTTTCCATGTTCAGCCGCACCTTCACTTCGCTCGGCGCGATGCCGCTAGCAACGTCATGTGGGCGCAGCCGGGTGTCGCGCACCGTGGGTTCGACCAGCGGCGTACCGCTGCGCCCGACCAAGCTCGCCACCCTCGGTGCCTTTGCATGCGCGCCACGGCGCAGCACCACGGCCAGCTCGCCACTCGTCAGGCGCACATAGCTGCCCGGCGGGTAGATACCTGTGGCCTGGATCAATGCCGTGCCGGCTTCATCAGCCTGATGGTTTTCATCCAGATAAGCGGCTTTCACCGCCTCGGATGCGTTCATCGCCGGGCGCAGCTTGCGCATGCTCAGGCGGGCCGAAAAGATGTCGGCGCGGTGCAACAGGCGGGCCAGTTGCTGGCCAGGCGCCTGCACGGCCAGCGGGCCGGCGCCTGTGGTGTGGTGATGGGCCACGGCATGCAGCCAAAACTCGTCGCTGATCCCGGATTCACGCAGGCAGATCGCGGCGCGCTCGGCATGGGCATCGATGCGGGCGCGCTGTTCAGCGCTCGGCGGCGTGTCCTGGCGAGCCAACTGATCCTGCAACGCGGTCATCGAGATGTTCATCGTCAACGCCGCGCAGCGCAGCGATTGGCGCCACGCCGGCGTGAAGGTCGGCAACTGACGGCTGGCCAGCTCGCCCAGCACCGCGACCAGCAAAGCGTGCGTGACACTGTAATGGCGAGCGTCGCTGGTGATGGCTTGCACCAGCAGCAGCATCAACATGTCGGCGTCGTCATCGATCAGCGCGAGCAGGTCTTGCTGAAGCTGATCGAGCCGGGCCGCGAAGTCTTGCGGTGGCGGGTCACGCAGCAACATGCTCAGCCGCATCTGCAGGTTGCCGCTAGTCACCAAGAGCGATTCTTCGGCTTTCCGCGCGACACCGTTCGGGCCGATCGACGAGCCGTCCGGCTGCGCCTCGGCCATGCGGCCCAGCATGGTGTTCTTGCGCAGCAGGTTGTCGAGCTTGCCGGCCATCGCGCGGCGAATCAGCTCGCCGTCACGCTCATCGACAAACAGCTCTCGCGAAACCAGGCGTTGGCGCTGTTCTTCCGTGGCCAGCACCACACCCTTGGCGATCAGCAGATGGCCCGTCGAATCGCGCACCGAGACCGGGGTCGGCTGACCGGTACGCAGGATTTCGGGGGGAAGTTGGATGACTTGCATGGCGGGCGATTCAGGGTGCCCGAAGGAGCGGGCACCCTGAATCAGTTTTCGGCCCGGCCGATGCAGACTTGAATCGTTACGAGTCTATTTGGCGGATTGAGCGCCTACTTTTGCTTTTTCGCCAATCAAAATTTCAACACGTCGGTTGCTGGCGCGGCCGGCTTCGTCGTCATTGCTGGCCAACGGATCACGGGAGCCCCGCCCCGCCACTGCAAAGCGCACCGGTGACATGCCGCGCGCCACCAGCCAATCGCGTGCGCTGGCAGCGCGATCGAGCGACAAGGCATCGTTGGCGGCGACAGCACCCTTGGAGTCGGTATGGCCGACGATGCGCAAGTCGGCTGTCGGGAAACCGCGCAGCGCGACGACGATCTTGTCGAGCAGGCCGGTGGCCACCGGCTTCAGCTTCACGCGGTTCGGCTCGAAAGCCAAGTCGCCCGGCAAAGTGATCCAGATGCGCTCGTCGGTGGTCTTCGACACCGTCGCGCCCGAGCCCTGCAAGGCGCTGCGCAACTGGCTTTCGGCCTCTTCCATCTGTGGCGACCAGGCACGCGTGCCCGGCTTGCTGTCGCCATACACCGGCCCCGGCGCCGAGCCGGGTACGGCCACCGCGGGTGCTGGCGCCGGAACGACCTTGGGCGGCGCAGAAGCGCATGCGCTCAGCAGGGCCAGCACGGCCACGCCAAGCGACGCGGGGAAGATGGAGCGGGAGGGCAAAAACTTCACGGACAATTCCCTTTGAGGACGGGTCTTTGAAGACGGTGAAAGGCAGAGGAAAGGTGAACCCAGGCATACGAGCATGCCGCATCGGGCCGACCCGGGGTTGTAACCGACTTCGGCCCGGTCAACCCGCTGGCATAAAATCGCCAGCTTCCAAGGAGCGTTGCGACGGCGTCTTTCACAGAATGCCGCCAGGCTTGGAAGCTCGCAACCACGCTCGTCCCTGCATGCCATGCATGCGTTGCGGATGAGCCCCGCAGCGCATGCCGAGTACCCGCCATGACTGCGTCTGACACCCCTTTGATCGCCCCTGTTCCTCCGATGAAACTTTCGGGCCTGGAGCCAGTGCTGATCGGCGAAGGCAGCCTGTTCGTCAACATCGGCGAACGCACCAACGTGACTGGCTCGAAAGCCTTCGCCCGGATGATCCTGAACGGCGAGTTCGAAAAAGCGCTGAGCGTGGCCCGCCAGCAGGTGGAGAACGGCGCTCAGGTGATCGACGTCAACATGGACGAGGCGATGCTCGACAGCAAGACCTCGATGGTCCGCTTCCTGAACCTGATCGCCAGCGAGCCCGAGATCGCGCGCGTGCCGATCATGATCGACAGTTCGAAATGGGAGGTGATCGAAGCCGGCCTGAAATGCATTCAAGGCAAAGGCATCGTCAACTCGATCTCGATGAAGGAAGGCCTGGCACCGTTCAAGCACCAGGCCAAGCTGATCCGCCGTTATGGCGCCGCCGCCGTCGTGATGGCCTTCGATGAAAAAGGCCAGGCCGACACCTACGCGCGCAAGGTCGAGATCTGCGAACGGGCCTACCGCATCCTGGTCGACGAGATCGGCTTCCCGCCCGAAGACATCATCTTCGACCCCAACATCTTCGCGATCGCCACCGGCATCGAAGAACACGACAACTACGCTGTTGACTTCATCGAAGCCACGCACTGGATCAAGCACAACCTGCCGGGGGCGAAGGTCAGCGGCGGTGTATCGAACGTCAGCTTCAGCTTCCGTGGCAACGACCCGATGCGCGAAGCGATTCACACCGTGTTTCTGTACCACGCGATCAAGGCAGGCATGGACATGGGCATCGTCAACGCCGGCATGGTCGGTGTCTATGACGACCTCGACCCGGTGCTGCGCGAGCGCGTCGAAGACGTGGTGCTGAATCGCAAGCCGGTCTACAAAAACGGCGAAGCCGAACTGACACCGAGCGAACGGCTGATCGAGATCGCCGAGACCGCCAAGGGCGCAGCGAAAGACGACAGCGCCAAGTTCGCATGGCGTGCCAAGCCCGTGCGCGAACGGCTGAGCCATGCGCTCGTTCATGGCATCAACGACTTCATTACCGAAGACACCGAAGAGGTCTACCAGCAGATCCGCGCCGAAGGCGGCCGCCCCTTGCATGTGATCGAAGGCCCGTTGATGGACGGCATGAACGTCGTCGGTGATCTGTTCGGCCAGGGCAAGATGTTCCTGCCGCAAGTGGTGAAGAGCGCGCGCGTGATGAAGCAGGCCGTGGCCCACCTGCTGCCTTACATCGAGGAAGAAAAACGCCTGTTGGTCGAAGGTGGCGGCGAAGCCAAAGCGAAGGGCAAGATCGTGATCGCCACGGTGAAGGGCGACGTGCATGACATCGGCAAGAACATCGTCACCGTCGTGCTCCAGTGCAACAACTTCGAAGTCGTGAACATGGGCGTGATGGTGCC
>CAHJWV010000123.1 GCA_903643055.1 Burkholderiales bacterium
CGGCTGATTCCCTTTGTCGGTGCTTATGTCGATGACGTGAGCCTGGCCGAAAAGCGCATCACCGTCGACTGGGGGCTGGATTACTGATCCGGCGCGCGGCATGCGCTTTGACGTCATCACGCTGTTCCCGGAAATGTTTGGCCCGCACCTGACGCAGGGCATCACGCGGCGGGCGTTCGAGTCGGGACAGGTCGACGTCAAGCTGTGGCCTTTGCGTGACTTCGCGGACAACAACTATCGGCGTGTCGATGACCGCCCGTACGGCGGCGGCCCCGGCATGGTGATGATGGCCGAGCCGCTCGAGCGCGCGATGTTGGCGATCCGCCAGGCCCGCACCGATGCTGCGCCGGTCGTTCACTTCAGCCCGACAGGCCGCCGCATCGACCAAGCTGTGGTCCGGGAGTTTGCGCAAGGCGCCGGTGCAGTGCTGCTGTGTGGCCGCTACGAAGGCATTGATCAGCGCGTGATCGACCGTCATGTCGATCTCGAATTGAGTCTGGGTGATTTCGTGCTCTCTGGCGGTGAATTGCCTGCCCTGGCATTGCTTGATGCTGTAGCCCGCTTGCAGCCCGACGTGTTGGGCGATGCGCAATCCCATCAACAAGACAGCTTCTCCGATGGCTTGCTGGATTGCCCGCATTACAGCCGCCCGGAAGTCTGGGTGACGCCGGACGGCGAATCGCCCATCCCTCAGGTGCTGATGTCGGGGCATCACGGTGCGATTGCCCGTTGGCGTCGCGAGCGGTCGCTGGAGATCACGGCGCGGCGGCGCCCCGAGATGATCGAGGCGCTGCGAGCCCGCGGCGGCCTGAGCAAGGCCGACGAGAAATACCTGCAATCTCTCGGGTTATAATCGAAGGCTTTTCGATCCTCTGCTCCGCAGTGGCCTTTTTGCTGGATCTCGATCCGGCCAGGCCCATAAACAGTTTTGCAATAGCGGCGGCACGATCACAAGGAGAAACCTGTGGACCTGATCCAAACCCTCGAGCAAGAAGAAATTGCTCGCCTCAACAAGACCATTCCTGCGTTCGCTCCTGGCGACACGGTGATTGTCAGCGTCAACGTGGTCGAAGGCACGCGCAAGCGCGTTCAGGCCTATGAAGGCGTCGTGATTGCCAAGCGCAACCGTGGCCTGAATTCCAGCTTCATCGTTCGCAAGATTTCCAGCGGCGAAGGTGTGGAGCGTACGTTCCAGCTGTACAGCCCGCTGATCTCGAACATCGAAGTCAAGCGCCGCGGCGATGTCCGCCGTGCGAAGCTGTATTACCTGCGCGACCGCTCAGGCAAGTCCGCCCGCATTAAGGAAAAGCTGTCCTGATCGCCAGATCAGGGCCCGGCACCAGCCGGGCTGCCGCGGTAGCGGCAAGGCAGCTTTCGCAAAGCCTGCAAAAGCTGTCCTGATCGCGTGCGCCAGAGGCGAACACCCGACATGGCCGCATCAGCCTTTCACGTAAGCCGCCCTCGGGCGGCTTTTTCGCGTCCAATGCGCCATGGCTTTGAAATTTGATCCGCAGGCGTTGCCGGTGATTTCGATCGATGGGCATCTGCCGGCCGTCGATCGCAGCGAGTTGAGTGCGCAGGCTCTGCGCCAGCGTTTCATCGCGCCGCCTTCCTGGGTACAAGAAATCAATGTCGAGCGCCAGATGTCTGAGCGTATCCCGCGGGCTGCTTCGGTGCTGATTCCACTGGTTCAGCGCGACAAGTTGACGGTGCTGTTGACCCAGCGAACCGATCACCTGACCGATCACCCGGGGCAGGTGAGCTTTCCGGGCGGGCGCGTCGAGCCCAGCGATGCGAATGCAGCCGCGACCGCGTTACGTGAAGCGGCGGAAGAGATCGGCTTGTCGGCCGAGTTCATTGAGGTGATCGGAAACCTACCCACGTATCTGACGGGTACCGGCTTTGTTGTTACGCCGGTCGTTGCCTTGGTGAAGCCCGGCTTCAGTTTGCAGCTCGACCCCTTTGAAGTCGCCCAGGCCTTTGAAGTGCCTCTGTCTTTTCTGATGACGCCGGCGAACCACCGTTGGCATTCGGTGGAATGGGGGAGCGTTCAACGCGAGTTCCTTTCGATGCCGTGGACAGGGGTCGATTCGAAGGGTGAGCCGCACACCTATTTCGTATGGGGTGCAACGGCTGCGATGCTGCGCAACCTGTATCGATTTCTTGCTGCGTGAAAGACGCCGGGTCTCGCAAGTATCATCGCGGGACATGAGCTTTTTCGCCGTTCTCTTTGCGCTGCTGATCGAGCAGCTGAAGCCTCTGCCGCGCAGCAACGTCGTGCATGATGGCCTGACGTCCTGGATGCGCTGGACCAGCCACAATTTCGATGCGGGCCGTGAGCCCCATGCCTGGGTGGTGTGGGGCGTGACAGCCGTGGTGCCGGCCGCGTTGACCTGGGCGATCTATTGGGGCCTGGCTCAATTCAGCGTGCTTGCAGCATTAGGTTGGAACGTCGCGGTGCTTTACCTCACGATGGGCTTTCGCCAGTTCAGCCATTACTTCACCGACATTCGCGACGCCATCGAGCGCGGTGACGAGACCACGGCGCGCGGGCTGCTGGCCGAATGGAGACATCTCGATGCCAGCGAGTTGCCGCGCACCGAGCTGCTGCGGCATGTGATCGAACATTCGCTGCTGGCCGCGCACCGCCATGTGTTCGGTGTGTTTTTTTGGTTTGTGGCGCTGTCGGCGCTCGGCCTCGGCCCGGCAGGTGCCGTGCTCTACCGCATGGCCGAATTTGCCAGTCGCTACTGGGCCTTCAAGAGCCGCATCGTTGGCGCACCGGTTAATGAGCGGCTGATGCTGTTGTCGCAACGCCTCTTCAATCTGATCGATCACCTGCCCGCACGGATGACCGCATTTGGCTTCGCGGTGGTCGGCAACTTCGAAGAAGCCATCGGCTGCTGGCGCCGCAATGCAGGCCTGTGGAAGCATGCCAACGAAGGCATCCTGCTGGCTTCGGCCGCAGGCGCGGTCGGTGTGCAACTCGGCGGCAGTGCCGCGCCCGGCATCACCCCGGACCGCGCCAAAACCTTCGACAGCGGCGTCATCGACGAAACCGCCGGCGCCGAAGGCTCCACCCCCGGCGCCCTCCCAGAAGCCGGCCACCTGCGCAGCATCGTCGGCCTGGTCTGGCGATCCGTCGTCCTCTGGATGCTGCTGCTGGCCCTGCTGTCCCTCGCCAACCGAACCGGCATTTAACGAAGGCAAGCGCAGCGAGCCTGCTCCAGCAATGCCAGAGGGCTTGGGCCCGCCGGCTCAATGGGCGGCAGGAGCGAAATTACCAAGGGGGCGCCATCATCAGCCATCCGCACCCATCGGGGCAAGCGCAGCGAGCCCGCTCAAACAACGCCCCAGGGTCCGGCTCCGCCGGCCCAATGGGCGGCGCCCCTCGGGGGCAGGAGCGAAGCGACTGGGGGGCTCCATCACCACCGACTTTGCGACAACTCCTGAAAAATCTCGCCGTAGATTCGGTAGCGCGATTCGGTGATATCGCCAGCTTCCAGGGCCGTGCGCACGCCACACCCCGGTTCATGCAGATGGGTGCAGTTGTAGAACTTGCAGTGCGTCGCGGCTTCTTTCAGATCGGGCATCAGGCCCGGCAGCTGCTGGGCCGTGATCTGGCGCAAGCCGAATTCCTGAAAGCCCGGGGAGTCGATCAGCCCGGTTTTCCGTTCGGCATCCAACCAATACCATTGGGTCGTTGTGGTCGTGTGCTTGCCGGAGTTCAGCGCTTTTGAGATCTCGCCGACCTGCGCGCGGGCATCGGGAGCCAGCAGGTTGATCAGCGTACTCTTGCCCGTGCCGCTCGGCCCCAGTACCAGCGTGGAGCGTCCGGCGAGTTGATGCGAGAGCTGTTGCCGAGCATCGTCCGGGCGAGCCTTCAGGGCCACCTCGATCACCTGATAGCCCATCGCCGAATACGGCTTCAGCCGTTCGCGGGCCGCGGTGATCGAAGGCAGGTCGGCCTTGTTCAGCAGCACATGCGCTGCGATGCCGGCGCTTTCGGCGGCCATCAACGCGCGAGCCAGTTGCGATTCGCTGAACACCGGCTCGCTGGCCACCATCACCAAAATCTGGTCAAGGTTGGCGGCGAAGGCCTTGGTCTTCCATTCGTCCTGGCGGAACAGCAGGTTGCGGCGTGACTCGACGTGCTCGATCACACCTTCATCGCCCGAGACCTGCCAGCGCACGCGATCCCCGACCACGCAGTCGCTTTTCTTGCCACGCGGGTGGCAGGTGATGCGCTCGCCGTCGGGGGTTTCAATGATGTAGTGGCGGCCATAGCCTGCAACCACCAGCCCCTGGTCCAGGGCGTCGAACTTGCTCAACGCGTCACCACGCGTGCCGGTCCATCAAGCAACAAAGGCCACCAGAGCGTCGGCCTTGGCCGCGCAGATGAAATCGTTGACCGAAATACCGCCGACCGAATGGGTGTTGAAGCGCACGACGCAGCGGTCGTAGCTCACCGTCAGTTCGGGGTGGTGGTCTTCGGTGTGGGCGATCCAGGCAAGGGCATTCACGAAGGCGACGGTCTCGTGGTAATTCTTGAAGCTGAAGGGCTTCTCGATGGCGCCTGCATGGAGTCTCCAGCCGCTGACCTGACCGAGGTGGCTGTGGATTTCAGCATCGCCCATCGGCTCGCCGGAGCGGTTCTGGCATTTCAGGTGAAGAAGATTTTGCATGCATCAACTCGCTTGAAGTGAAAGGGCCGCCAACCGTTCGGATGCAGCGGGATGGGAGTAATAGAAACGAACGTACAGCGGGTCGGGCGTCAAGGTCGAGGCATTGTCTTCCTGGAGCTTCAGCAAGGCGGCAGCAAGGTCATGGCCGCTTGCTTGAGTACAGGCATAGGCGTCGGCCTGGAACTCGTGCTTGCGCGACAGCTGCGCAAACAGCGGCGAGATGAAATAGCTGAACACCGGAACGATTTGCAGGAACAGCAACAGCGCCAGCGCATCGTTGGGCGCATTCATCGCCGGCTGCACACCCAGCGAGGTATAGAACCAGCTTTGTGCCGACAGCCAGCCCAGCAGCGCGAAGCCGCCCAGGCTCATCGCAAACATCGAGAACATCCGCTTCGTCACGTGCTTGTGCTTGAAGTGGCCGAGTTCGTGGGCCAGCACTGCTTCGACCTCGCCCGGCGACAGCTTGGCCAGCAAGGTATCGAAGAACACCACCCGCTTCGAGGCGCCCATGCCGGTGAAATAAGCGTTGGCATGCGCCGAGCGCCGGCTGCCGTCCATCACGAACAGGCCCTGCACACGAAAGCCGCTGCGGGTCATCAGGTTCTGCACACGTTGCTTCAGCGATTCATCGGCCAGCGGCTCGAATTTGTTGAACAGCGGTGCAATCACGGTCGGGTAGATCACGAGCATGGTCAAGGTGAACGCCATCCAGGCGCCCCAGGCCCAGGCCCACCAAGCCGGGCCGGCCGCACCCATCAGCCACAGGATCAGCGCCGCGATCGGCAGGCCGATCACGATGCCGACCAGGCTGTTCTTGATCAGGTCCGCGAACCACAGCTTGGGTGTCAGCTTGTTGAAACCGAAGCGCTGCTCGAGGCGGAAGGTTTGGTACAGCTCGAAGGGCAGGTCGAGCACGCTGCTGATGACTGAGAAGGCGCCCAGCAGCGCGATCTGATAAGCCATGTTGCCGAACCTTGCCGCGATGGTGTCGCGCAATGCGAGGCTCAATGCATCGAGGCCGCCGAGCAGCGTCCAGCCCAGCAGCACTGCAGCGCTGAACGCCATTGTGATCAGGCCGAAGCGTGCTTTCGCGATGGTGTAGTCGGCCGCCTTCTGATGGGCGGCCAGTGTGATGGTCTGCGAAAACGCGGCGGGCACGGCGCTGCGGTACGCGGCAACATGCCGGATCTGGCGCGTCGCCAACCAGAATTTCACCAGCAGCGAAGCCAGCAGCGTCGCGGCAAACAGCAGGGTCAGGGCGGAGGAAGTCATAGGCCGCAAGTGTAGGCTGCGAGAATGTCTGCAAGCACAAACCCAAGGAGTAAGCGACATGAGCGAAGCCTCTTCTGCGCCGCTGGACGCGCCGCTGCCGAGCAGCGACCAGAACCTGATCTGGATCGATCTGGAGATGACCGGTCTGTACCCCGACAAAGACCGCATCATCGAGATCGCCGTCGTGGTCACCGATGCGCAATTGACGCGCCGCGTCGAAGGGCCGGTGTTCGCGGTCCATCAGACCGACGCGATGCTGGACGGCATGGACGCATGGAACAAGGGCACACATGGCCGCAGCGGCCTCGTTGATCGCGTCAAGGCGTCCTTGATCGATGAGACGAGCGCTGAGGCGCAG
>CAHJWV010000124.1 GCA_903643055.1 Burkholderiales bacterium
GTTCGGTCGAAGACAGCTGGCGCCAACTGGGCACTGACCGCATCGATCTGCTTCACCTTCACGCCTGGGATTTCACGACCCTCCCCGATGAAGTGATGCGAAGCCTGGATGACCTGGTGCGCGCCGGCAAGGTCCTCTACCTCGGCATCTGCAACACACCCGCATGGCAGATCACGCGCGTGCAGACATGGGCCGACCTGCGCGGCTGGACGCCGCTGCCCAGGTACAGCGCCGCGCATGATGCGTCGCATCACTAATGAAGATGGCATCTTCGTCAATGCAAATGAACGCCCCTGCAATGCCGGGCTGTCTTCCAGAAGCAAGTAAAACGCATCTCTGCCGAGGAGGCAGGCCGGTTCGTCTGATGCGGCATGGGCCGCTTACTCAACTCGGGGCAGCCTGGCGTCCGGAACACACGACACCCATCGAATCAGGTGGAACTCAAACCATCGAGACCGGCCATGAGTTTCATCAAGGCGTCCTGAAACATCAACCGCTCCTTGGGGTTGAGCGGCGCCAACAGCTGCTCATCGACCCGCTGTGCAAGCTGCGTCGCTTTCTCCAGCAGCTGCCGGCCCCGGGCCGTCACGCCAATTACATAACGCCGCCGGTCATTCGCATCGCTGGCGCGGGAAATCGCCTTCATCGCTTCCAGGTCATCAATGATCGCCACGATCGCGCTGGGCACCAATCCGAGCGCCGTGCCGAGATCTTGTTGCGACACGGCACCCATCTGCGAAGCGATCGCCAGCAGCCCGCAATGCTTGGGGCGCAAGCCCAGCGCGGCCAACTGATCAGTGAACAGGCCGAGTGATAACTGGCCCAGCTTGTTCAGCAAATAACCAGGACAGGAGGTCAGCAAAACGTTATCAGGCATGGCAATTCACAAAAAACCGTTCTCACAGTGAACGATTCTTAAAAAGGATGATTACTTCCAAATACTGTTTGATGCAAAACAGTTATCGCCGATTTGAACCTAGTTGATTGAACTGGATATCTACGAATGTTCGGCATGCGTGTGTATCGGGTGCCATGCTGGCACTCGGCTTCTGACCTCGCGCCTTCACGAGTCCTTTCATTCATTGGAGAATATTTTGATTCCTTCATTCATCGGTGCAGTTCGTATCGGGGCATTGACCGTCGCCCTCGGCTTGTCATCTTTCGCCGCCCAGGCGCAGGTTGCGGTCACGCCCGACCCCGACCAGGCCTCGATGCTGAGAAGCCATGTGCACTTTCTGGCGGCCAACAAGCGGCTCGTCTATGACTTCACTCGCGAAGTGCTGGAAGGCGGCCACCTCGAACTCGCCGACCACTACATGACCGAGTCTTACATTCAACACAATCCCAACGTACCTACCGGTCGCCAGGGCTTCATCGACTTCTTCTCGAAGATCCTGAAACCCAGAGCGATTGAAGATACCGTCAGAGCTCCTCTGATATCGATCTCGGCCGAGAAGGACCGAGTCGTCCTGACGAAGGTCATTTTTGTGGCCGATCCTGCCGATCCGACCAAGACCTATACCACCACGTGGGTCGACATGTACCGCATCGAAAACGGCAAGCTCGCCGAGCACTGGGATTCAGCCCTCCGCCGCTAAGCCCTGCAGCAGACACTGCTGTGTTGTGAACTGCAGCGGCCACCGGCTGCCTGCAGTTCAAGTCTCGGCATCAGGCCGATTGAACGGCCCCGGTCACGGCCTCAGGCGTTGCCAATGCATCGGCAACGCCTGCCGCATGCGCCTGCTTGTCGGCGTGATAGCTGCTGCGCACCAGCGCGCCAATGGCCGCGTGGGTGAAGCCCATCTTGTGCGCTTCGGCTTCATACATCTTGAAGGTGTCGGGGTGCACATAACGGCGCACCGGCAGGTGGTGACCACTGGGCGCGAGGTATTGGCCGATGGTCAGCATGTCGATGCCATGCTCGCGCATGTCGCGCATCACCTGCAGGATCTCTTCATCGGTTTCACCCAGGCCCACCATGATGCCGCTCTTGGTCGGCACGCTGGGCGCGAATTCCTTGAAGCGTTTCAGCAGGTTCAGGCTGTATTGATAGTCAGAGCCCGGGCGCGCTTCCTTGTAGAGGCGCGGTGCGGTTTCCAGGTTGTGGTTCATCACGTCCGGCGGCGCCGCCTTCAGGATCTCCAGCGCACGGTCCATGCGGCCACGGAAGTCGGGCGTCAGGATCTCGATGCGCGTCTTCGGCGACAACTCGCGCACCTGGCGAATGCATTCGACGAAGTGGCCGGCACCGCCATCGCGCAGATCGTCGCGGTCGACGCTGGTAATCACGACATAGTTCAGCTTCAGCGCCGCAATGGTCTTCGCCAGGTTCGCCGGCTCGTTGACATCGAGGGGGTCAGGCCGGCCGTGGCCGACATCGCAGAACGGGCAGCGGCGAGTGCACTTGTCGCCCATGATCATGAACGTGGCGGTACCGCCGCCGAAGCATTCGCCGATGTTCGGGCACGAAGCTTCTTCGCAGACGGTGTGCAGCTTGTGCTCGCGCAGGATCTGCTTGATCTCGTAGAAGCGGGTGCTGGGCGAGCCGGCCTTGACGCGAATCCAGTCCGGCTTCTTCAGTGCTTCGACCGGCACGATCTTGATCGGAATGCGCGCTGTCTTGGCCTGCGATTTTTGTTTGGCCGAGGCATCGTAAGCCGCGGCGTCTTGCAGGGAATGGACTACGTTCTCGGTCGACATCAGAGGCTTTCGTTGTGGCGCATGTAACCGCAATCAACGCCTGGTTCAGATCTCAGCTGAGGTGCAGGGCCAGCTTATCGCCCAGCAAGCGGGCGACCGTGTTCCAGTCGGTGCGAACGCCCAGTGTAGCCAAGTCAATGGTCTGCAGCCCGGCGTAGCCGCAGGGGTTGATGCCGTGGAAAGGGCTTAAGTCCATCGCCACATTGAGCGCCACGCCGTGATAAGTGCGATGCCGTGA
>CAHJWV010000125.1 GCA_903643055.1 Burkholderiales bacterium
GCACCTTCGGTGCAGTGGCGTACTCGGTCGGCAGCAACGGCCCGGCGGTGCTGATCGCGCTGGCGGAACTGGTGTTCAGCTTCTATGCGGTGATCGCGCTCTTCATCTGCGTGGTGCTCGGTGTGATCGCCAGGGTCGCAGGCTTCAGCCTGTGGCGCTTCCTGCGCTACATCAAGGACGAGATCCTGATCGTGCTCGGCACCGCGTCGTCAGAAAGCGCCTTGCCGCGCCTGCTCATCAAGCTGGAGCGCCTGGGCTGCGCCAAGCAGACGGTCGGGCTGGTGCTGCCCACCGGCTACGCCTTCAACCTCGACGGCACCTCGATCTTCATGGCCATGGGCGTGATGTTCATCTCGCACGCCTACGGCGTGCCGCTGTCGATCGACCATCAGATCGGCATCCTGTTGCTGATGCTGCTCACATCGAAAGGTGCGGCCACGGTGTCGGGTGGCTCGTTCGTGGTGTTCGCCGCCACGGTGACGTCGACGGGCATCCTGCCGGTCGAAGGGCTGGCGGTGATCTTCGGCGTGTACCGCTTCCTGTCGATGGCGATCTCGACCTGCAACACGATCGGCAACAGCGTTGCCGTGGTGGTGGTCGCCAAGTGGTCGGGCACCTTCGATGCAGAGGTTGCCGAGCGCCATCTCTATCCGGAGCGCTATCCCGAAACCGCCGCCGCGGATGCGCAACTCGACAACGGCAACCTGCTGGCCGATGACATGAGGGACGGCAAACCCCACCCTGCCGCGATCGACATGCAGGTGTCGGCCAACGCGCGCTGAACCCAACCTCACTTACCGAAGCAACACCATGAAACTGAACCTCAAGCCTCGCGCCTTTGTCTTTGTCATCGCAACCGCGCTGACATTCGTCGCGGGCAGCGCTCTGGCGCAGGCGTATCCAGCGAAACCGGTCACCTGGATCGTGCCGTTCGCGGCCGGCGGGCCGACCGATGCGCTCGCACGCAGCATTGCCGAACGCGTCGGGCGCGAGATCGGGCAGGCGATCATCATCGACAACACCCCAGGCGCGGGCGGCACGGTGGGCGCCTCGAAGGCAGCACGCGCTGCACCCGACGGCTACACCATGCTCGTCGGCCACATGGGCTACATGGGCGCCGCGCCGGCACTCTATAAAAAGCTTGCCTACGACCCGGTGAAGGACTTCGCGCCGGTCTTTCGTTTTCCCGATACGCCATTGGTGCTGATGGTCCGCAAAGAGCATCCGGCAAAGGACATCAAGGCGCTGGTCGATTTCGGCAAGACCAACCCCGGCAAGATGTTCATCGGCAATGCGGGCGTCGGCTCGACCTCGCATCTGATCGCGGCGTTGTTTGCGAGCACCGCCGGCATCAAGGTCTCGCTGGTTCCGTACAAGGGCGCTGGTCCGGCGCTGATCGACGTCATCGGGGGACAGGTCGATGCCATCTTCGATCAAACCAACACCGCCTTGCCGCAAATCAAGGAAGCCAAAGTGCGCGCGCTGGCCGTGACGTCGAAGGTGCGACTGCCGCAACTGAAAGATGTTCCGACGTTGAACGAAACCGTGCTGCCCAACTTCGAGGCATCGACCTGGTACGGCATTTACGCGCCGAGGGGCACGCCGCAACCGGTGCTCGACAAAGTGCAGGCTGCTTACCAGAAGGTGATGACCGACAAGGCGTTCACCGACAAGATGACCGAGCAGGCGATCCAGTTGCTGCCGGCGGAGCAATACACCGGTGCAGCGCTCGGCAAGCACACCGAGAGCGAAGTCGCGCGATGGAAAGTCGTGGCGGCCAAGACCAACATCACCTTGGACTGAAGATGAGCCTGACCCGACTCGAGCACGACGCTTTCGGCCCCGTCGAGATTCCGGCCGATCGCTTCTGGGGTGCTCAAACGCAGCGTGCCCTCGGTGTCTTCGAAGTGGGAGAGGAGCGCTTTCCCGCTTGCCTGATCCGCGCCTTCGGCCTGCAGAAGATGGCAGCGGCGCGCGCCAACCGGCGCTGCGGTGCGCTCGATGCAGCGTTGGCCGAAGCGATCGAAGCTGCCGCCGCCGAGTTGCGCGATGGCCGCTTCGACGATCACTTTCCGCTCACCGTCTGGCAGACCGGCTCCGGCACCCAGACCAACATGAACGCCAACGAGGTGATTGCGAACCGCGCCAACGAGTGGCTCGGCCAGCCGCTGGGCACCAGGTCGCCGGTGCATCCCAATGACCACGTCAACGCGTCGCAGTCGTCCAACGACAGTTTTCCGACCGTGATGCATGTCGTCACCGTGCTCGAGCTGGAAGATCGCCTGAAGCCCGCGCTCGGCCTGCTGCGCGACGCGCTCAGTGAACGCGCCGGGGCTTTTGCCGACGTATTGAAGATTGCGAGAACCCATCTGATGGACGCCGTGCCCATGACGATGGGTCAGACCTTCGACACCTTCGCCCGCCAGGTCGGCCACGCGATCGATCGCATCGACGCCACGATGCCGCGCCTGCTGTCATTGCCTCAGGGCGGCACGGCGGCGGGCACCGGGTTGAATGCGCCGCCGGCTTTCGACCAGCGGTTCTGCGAGGAGATCAGCGCGCTGACCGGTCGCGGCTTCTCGCCCAACCCGTCGAAGTTCG
>CAHJWV010000126.1 GCA_903643055.1 Burkholderiales bacterium
GTTAGTCGTGAAGGTCCACAGTGCCGGCCACAACTTGAGGATGTTGGTGCAGGTGTTGGCCGTGCGTGTGCATTGACACTGACTGCTTGCACGTTCAAGCGCAGCGCGCGTGCGGCACTGCAGCCCATTGAGGACGGTGCTGTTCGCGCCGATCGAGATTTGAGCCACCCTGCCGATCGAATATTGAGCCAGGGTCGAAGCTGACTTTTTCTTGATGATCAGCTGTGGATAAGTGTATGTCGTTGCTCTATTCTTCGATCTCCTGGCTGCAGTGTTGAGGGCGCGTGGGAAGACGCGCAGGGCGTAGCCCGTAGCGGCTTTCCACGCGCGGCGTTTTCGATCAGGCCGTGTCCGGCGGCGCCTCGGGTTTGATGCCCTTGCGGTCCTGCTCACGCGCTTTGATGGGTTTTTCGCCACCGCCGTGCTGTGCAGGAACCGGTAGCTCTCGTTGCCCGTCTCGACGATGTGGCAGTGGTGCGTGAGCCGGTCCAGCAAGGCCGTCGTCATCTTCGCGTCGCCGAACACCGTCGACCATTCGGCGAAGTCCAAGTTGGTCGTGATCATCACGCTGGTGTGCTCGTACAGCCTGCTCAACAGGTGGAACAGCAACGCCCCACCGGCCTGGCTGAAGGGCAGGTAGCCCAGCTCGTCGAGGATGACGAGGTCCATGCGCAGCAAGCTCAGCGCGATGCGCCCGGCCTTGCCTTGTGCCTTCTCCTGCTCCAGCGCATTCACCAGATCGACCGTCGAGTAGAAGCGCACGCGCTTGCCATGCCGGGTGATGCCCGACACGCCGATGGCGGTCGCCAAGTGCGTCTTGCCGGTTCCGGGTCCGCCGACCAGCACCGCGTTCTGCCCGGCTTCGGTGAAGGTCAACTCGGCGAGTTGATGGATCAGCTTGCGATCCACCGGCGAGCCGTCGAAGTCGAAGCCAACCAGGTCGCGATGCACCGGGAACTTGGCCGTGTTCATCTGATGACTCACCGAGCGTATCGCACGGTCCGTGGTCTCGGCCTGCAGCAGGTGTTCGACCAACCACCGCGAGGTGTCCAGGGCATTGTTGCCGCCTTGCTCGACCAGATCGATCCACGCGCCGGCCATGCCGTGCAGACGCAAGCCTTTGAGTTCGACCGTCACGTCACGCATGATCGGTCTCCTCGGTGTCGTTCACCGCGCCGGCCGGCGCACGCAGGCTGTCGTAGCGCGCCGTGTTCGCCAGCGGCTTCGTGGCCACCTGCAGCGTCGTTGCTGCGCTCTGCGGTGTCGGCGCCGCGTTCAGCCGCCCCAGCACGTTGACCACGTGTTCGACGCTGACCTTGCCAGGCGGCCCGGTCTCCAGCGCGAGTTCGACGGCCACGAGCACCGCATCCAAGCCGGCCGTCGGCACGATGGCCACACCTGCGCCATCACGCGGTCGCCCCCAGGCCTTCTGAGCAGCGCCCGGCGCAGTTGCTGCAAGGGCTCGGGCATGTCCACGAACGGCGCGCCGTTGCGCAGCGCACCCGGCTTCATCTGCACCAGCGGGATGTAATGCTCCCAGTCATAGCGGGTCTGCCCTTCGCCCGCCAGCCGCTCGTGCTGGGCGACCACGGCCACGCTGCCCGGATAGAGCCGCGTGCTGACCCGCTGGCCGACCCACTCGCACGGCACCGAGTAGCGGTTCCTCGCGATCGACACGAGGCACGTGCTCGACACCCGCGCCGGCTTCTCGACGTAGCCATCGAACGGCGCGGGCATCGGCATCAACTCCGCCCGTTCGTGCTCAAGCATCTCGGCCACGCTGAACTGCTTGTGCTCGGGATGCCGGACTTC
The DNA here is from genome assembly GCA_903643055.1 of Burkholderiales bacterium. Next base: position 1,813 of record CAHJWV010000126.1, read on the forward strand.
GCACCACAACGACCGACAACGATCGGCCAGCCACGCGTTGAGCTCGGTGAACGAGCCGAAGCGCAGTTTGGCCGCGTCGATCCAGATGCGCCCGCGGCTGTCCTGCACGTTCTTCTCGACCACTCCCTTCTCCCAGCCCGAGGCGACGTTGCAGAAGTCGGCATCTCCAGGCGAGTGCGCGCACATCACGGCGAAGCGCTTGTTGACGGTGCGCCCCTTGCCCTTCAAGACCCAAGTCGACGGCGGTCTTCATGTTGTCGTAGATGCCCCGGCGCGGCACGCCGCCGAGCGCGGCGAAGCTGCGGGTGTGGGCGTCGAACAGCATCTCGTGGCCTTGGCTTGGATACGCCACGAGCCAGAAGGCGCGGCTCGCGCACAGCTTCATGCGCGAGACCTGCAGCCGGTAGTAGATGCCGCCCACGAACAACCCCTCTTCGCTCCAATCAAACTGGAACTCCTCGCCGAACTCGAAGGCCAGCGGCACGAAGGCGTTGACCGAGATCGCTTGGCCTTTGCCTTCTCGCCACGCCCTGATGAAGTCGGTGACGCGGCTGTAGCCGCCGTCTTAGTCGGCCGATCGGATCTCGGCGTGCAGGGCACGCGCCGTGCCGGGGTCGATGGGCGTCGGCCTTGAGCGCCAGCTCGATCGCCTCGTGGAACGCGGTGAGCTTGCCTGGCTGCTTCTCGCGTCGGTACTTCGGCGCACCCTCGTGCGGCCCCTCCAGCCACTTGGCTACCGTGTTGCGCGACAGCCCCGTCATGCGCGCGATCTCGCGCTCCGATTTCTTGCCCCGACTTCGCAGTCGCCCAATCTTGCCCATCCTGTCCATGGTGATCATTCCTCGTCCCCCTGCCTGTGGATAAGCCACCGCAGGGTAGGTTGAACACCTGGCTCACTTTTGGATCGGCACAGCCCTCATAAGTGGCTCAGTTTTCGGTCGGCGCCAACAGACGGTGCTTTCCTGGCTATCTGCAGATGCGAGATCTCTGCTGTACCTTGGCCTACTGTGCTGATTCGGCACACGGTGTGGAACAATTGGCACTCCAGCTTGTCACACCTGCTGACTTCCAACGAGTGGAAACCAATTTGGTCCTGTACGAGTACCCCTTCAACGAGAGCATTCGCACCATGTTGCGGCTCGAACACCTGTTCGATCGCCTCGGTCGACTGATGCCGCGTGACGAGGTGGTTGACCATCACTACGCGCTGGCTACCTTGTTCGAGATCATCGATGTCGCGTCACGCGCGGACCTGAAGTCTGATTTGCTCAAGGATCTGGACC
>CAHJWV010000127.1 GCA_903643055.1 Burkholderiales bacterium
GTGTGCTCTTCCGATCTCCGTTCGCACCTGCTCCTGGCTAAGGCTATCGTCGAGCTGTGAGCCACCCAGCAAAAACACCAGCACGAAGCCGCCAACGACATCGAGCGTCAGCATCACGAAGGTAGAGATCGCAACGGCCCGGGGGCTGACTCTTTGCATGGGGGTTCAGATTCGATTCGAAGTAGCAGGCCGCTGCAGATGGGAGGGCCGGTGATTATCTGTGGAGATTGCGGGTGCCGCAGCCATGCGAGGTTCACCTTGCAACACGGCAACGCAGCGGCAATCGGACCGTGCCGCACGGGTTCGGCTTGAGTTCAGTGCGCCTCAGGCCGTCTCGGCTTCGGTGGCCGGGTCCAGCGGGTCGGTGGGATCAGAGCGTTCATCCAGCACCATCACGCGGTTGCGCCCGGTTCGCTTGGCATGCAGCAAGCGATCGTCAGCCACCTTCAGCAGCAATTCAAACGATTGAATCTGGTTCGAGTCGGCCACACCTGCGGAGAAGCTGTTATCGCTCAAGCGACCTGACTCGAAAATGAACAGCTGCGAACGCCAAAGCTTCAGCAGGGCAGTGACCTTGCGGCGCGCGGACAGCGCATCGGTGCGCGGCATCAGCAGGCAGAACTCCTCGCCTCCGAAACGAAATGCCACATCGCTCTTGCGACCATGCTGCAACAGCAATGCGCCGAAGGCAGCCAAGAGCTGATCACCAGCCACATGCCCATGCCAATCATTCACCGCCTTGAAATGGTCCAGATCGATGATCACGACCGCCAGCGGATGGCGGTCGCGCTGCGCTTGCGCCAGCATTTGCGGCAACACATGATTCAGGTGACGGCGATTGAAGAGCCCGGTCAGAAAATCGCGTGTTGCCTGCTTCTCGAGCTCGGCCTGCAGCGCCTGCACTTCACTGACCTTTTGCGAAAGCTGCCGATTGATCGCTTCGAGCTCGGCGCGCGCACGCTCGGTGTCACGCCGGCGTGCATCGACAGCCTCGAGGTTCTGACGCAAGCGCAACAACTCCGTCTGCAACGACGCCGCCTGGTATCGCGCACTTGACGCGAGGCGCGCCCGCTCCACATGCAGCTTCTGCCAATTGCGCAAGGCACCCAGCGCCTTGTTGCCATCGCCCATACGCTCATAAACATCCGTCATGGCCTGGAAGAAGAGGCATCGCACTCGCAAACTCAAGCCTTCGGTTGCCACTGAGCTGGCCACCGCCAAAGCGTTGTCCAGCGTGTCGGCAGCTTCAGTCAGCCGGCCCTGATTCATCAACAACTCGGCCTGTGCCACGATCAACATCAATTGCTCATCAGGCACTTCGACGTCGACCGGATTCTCAGACGCCCGCGTGACCAACTCAAGGCCCAGCTCTGCTTCGCCTGCGCGCAGCAAGGCAATCGCCATCGTCTCGAAATGGGCGTTGGTGATGCCTCGGCCTCCTTGATTGGCCGGCAGCTTGAGCAGCTGATGCACATCGGCCACGGCGTCTTGCGGACGCTCAAGGTTGGTCAGGCAAATGACGCGATTGATCAGCAGCACACTCAATAGACGCGCGTTGTTGATCTTGGCGATCTGCTCGATGCCATCCTGCACATAACTCAATGCCTGGTGATAGTCACCCAACTGGATCAGCTCATGTGCGAGATTGCATGACAGCACCACCTCGAAGCCATTGCCTCGCGCGGGTCGTACTTCCTGCAATGCCTGATAGAAGTAGGCAAAAGCCTGTTCCGATTGGCCCATCGACGAATAGCAGCCGGCGATCACGTTGAGCAGCATGCCCAACTCGTCTCGCTTGAGCTGTTGCAGGCCCTCGGCACGCAGCGGCAGCACGAGTTCCAGGGACTCACGGAACTTGCCTTCGCGCCAGAGGCTGCGAGCGATGCCCACCTTGGCCAACAGATAACCTGGCCGGTCCTGCGTGAGATCAAAACAGCGTTCAGCCAGTGCAAGCTCCTGGGTCGCTTCCAGCGGCGTTGCATACCAGATGAGATGCATGCCCCGAACCAGCCGGGCCCAACCTTCGGCAGCGAGATCGGCATTGGCCAGCGCACGCGTCAACGACTGGTCAGCAAGTGCAATGCATTGGTGCGAATCTCGATAGAGCAAACGCCATGACTGCCGGGCCAGGCGCAACGCTGCGGAGATCGATGGGCGAGACGACGGGGAAGGCATCGGCCGATTGTCTTTGTTTTCTCTGGCGCGCTCTGCTGCAAAGTGAAAAGCGGCGGCCCGACCAGTTGAATCATGCCCAGCAAGGCGCACCGGTCACCTTCAACATCACCGGCAAACACCATGAGATGCGTTGACCGTGACCATCGAGCCGCTCTATAGCGTTTGCAGCCTTGAGGTTTTGCATCACGCGCAGACCTTGCGCATCCTCCACATGGATGAAGCGCTTCAGAGACATTGCGCTGCTAAACCATTCATTGAATGGGCATCGAATCTTTGCGCCGTTGGGCTTGCAGCCTCAGGCAACACGGATGCGGTCCAACCCCGGATCTCCGACTGGAAATCGTAATTTCAGACTTTCGAAGGTCTGCTTCATCAGGGTGGCGATCATCAAATTGCGGTGCGTCTTGGAGTCTGCAGGTACGACGGTCCAGGGTGCCCACGGCGTGCCTGTCGCTGAGATTGCGTCCGCGTAAGCCTTTTGATATTTGCCCCAATGTTTGCGTGTTTCGAGGTCTCCCAAGCTGAATTTCCAATGCTTGGTTGGGTCATCAAGTCGCTCTTGGAGCCGTCGCCTTTGTTCATCTTTGGAGATGTGAAGCATGAACTTGCAAATCACCGTACCGGTCTCGGTGAGCATGCGCTCGAAGTCATTGATGTGTGCATAACGCTGCTGAATCTGTGTCGCCGACAGAGCACCACTCACCACCGGAACCAGCACGTCCTCATAGTGGCTTCGATTTAAAATCATCACCTCGCCAAGACTCGGCATCTGGCGATGAATGCGCCAGAGGTAGTCGTGCTCGGCTTCGACCTCTGTCGGCGCTTTCCAGGCTGCGGTATGGACGCCCAACGCGCTCATTCGTCCGAATACCCCACGCAACGTGCCATCTTTACCACTGGTGTCGGTACCTTGCAACACCACCAGCAGCTTGAAACGACGATCCGCATAGAACTTATTTTGTAACTCGTCGAGTTCTACGGCCAAAGTATCAACCTGTGCTTTGTCAGCGGCTTGATCGCCGGAGGAGTAAGGTTTTCCCGAAGGGTCGATCCTCATTAAATCAAAGCGGGCCGGCTTTTTTCCGGCTTTCGCGTGGCGCAATACCTGCACGTCTTTGCTGTCTTTTGCCATCATGACTCCACCGTATGAAATTGACGTATAGGTCAGATGCGAGTGTATTCCGTCACGTTTTCTCCCTTGGATGAGGGAAATAGCTGATCTCGCGGAACATGATGAAAAAACGGGTTTGACGGCACAATCGGCGCCAACATTTCATTTCGGAACACACGGAGCAATCCAAGTGGCTATGACAACCATCCCTGTGAAGACACCCGAAGCGGTGGCTGAATTGAGCAGCCGCCAGCGCAAGCTCAGCCAGCGTCATCGCACCGTGCTGTTGCTTGTCGACGGGCGCCGTCACGAAGATGAGATCCGTCAGTTGGCTGTCCAGGCTGGTTCGCCCGAAAGTTGCTTCGATGAATTGCTGCACCTGGGCATGATCTCGCTGCCCGCGAGTACCGCCCGTGTCATCGAACAAGAGCCAGAAATAGCACCGGTTCGCATCGAATTGCCATTGGCTTCGCCCGACTCTGTGTTGAGCGTGTTGCCCGCGTCACTGACCTTGCAACCTGAGTCACATCTGCCCGACTCCATCCTCAATGAGATGACCGCGGCAGACTTGGCCATGGATCTGATTCCCTTCGAGGTACAAGACACCGCGCTGGAAGAGGCGCGAGCCATTCTGCTTCGCGCTGTGCGCGCCGAAGCCCCGGTTGCTGGCTCGCTGACGATGATGCGCCTGCGCCGTGCTCGCTCACGGGAAGACATCGAGAGCCTCCTGGAAGAAGTGGAGTCCCGGATTTTCAAGCCATTCAAGGGCTTGTGGGCATCACAGACAATGGCACGTGTTCGCGAACTGCTTGCCACCCATCCGCCCATGTCGATTCCGTCAGCCTGATTTTCCCGATGAGTTTTCTCGCCGTTGACATCGGCAATACTCGCCTGAAGTGGGCTGTGTACGCAGCACCACAACCTCAGTCGGGCCTGCTTGCCCATGGCGCAGCCTTTCTAGAAACCATCGACCAACTGGCCGAGAACGACTGGAAAACAATTCCGGCACCCAGCAGCATGTTGGGCTGCGTTGTCGCAGGTGAAGGCATTCGCCGCCGCGTCGAGGAACAATTGGAGCTGTGGGATATCGATCCGCGCTGGGTCGTCTCATCGGCGCATGCTGCTGGGGTCACCAACGGCTACGATCATCCCAATCGCCTGGGCAGCGATCGCTGGGTGGCACTGATCGGTGCGTGGCACCGCGTGTCTCAGCGAGGCAAGCCACGCCCCGTGCTGGTGGTCATGGTCGGCACGGCAGTCACGGTCGACGCATTGGATGCCACTGGGCGATTTCTGGGTGGAATGATCTTGCCTGGTTTTGGCGTGATGCAACGTGCCTTGGAAATGAGCACGGCGGGGCTCAAGGTGCCGACCGGTGAAGTGGTCGATTTCCCTGCCAACACGAGCGATGGGCTGATGACCGGTGGCGCCAATGCCATGGTCGGCGCGATCGAACGTATGTATCGCAAATTGCGCGAGCACACAGGCGAAGAGCCTGCACTGCTGATGTCAGGTGGTGCGGCGCCAAAGCTTTCGCCCATCACCGACTTGAAGTTCGAGACCGTTGACCGTCTGATTTTCGACGGCCTGCTGGCTTTGCAATCACATCGCTTAGCGCTTTGATCGGACTGGCGGCTCGTTGCAACCCTCCCCTCGCAAGCGTTGCAATGGCTCAAAGAATGTAGCGCGACAGATCTTCGTTGCGTGACAGATCCCCCAGCTTCGCATCCACTTCCGCTGCACTCAAGGTCACCGTGCGGCCACTCAAATTCGGCGCATCAAAGCTGACTTCATCCAGCAGCCGCTCCATCACGGTCGACAAGCGCCGTGCACCGATGTTCTCGGTGCGTTCATTGACGTCAAACGCGATCTGGGCCAAACGGCGAATGCCTTCGGGTGTCAGCTCCAGCGTTACGCCTTCAGTGGCCAGCAATGCTTGATATTGCTTGACCAGACTGGCATGCGTTTGGGTCAGGATGGCTTCGAAGTCATCCACACTCAGCGAGCCTAGCTCAACGCGAATCGGGAAGCGCCCCTGCAACTCGGGAATCAGGTCGCTCGGCTTGCTGAGGTGAAAAGCGCCAGAGGCGATGAACAGGATGTGATCCGTCTTCACCATGCCATATTTGGTGTTGACCGTCGTGCCCTCCACGAGCGGCAACAAATCGCGCTGCACGCCTTGGCGTGAGACGTCGGCGCCACTTGTCTCCGAACGCGATGCGACCTTGTCGATTTCATCAAGAAAGACAATGCCGTTCTGTTCGGTGTTGGTCACCGCGCTGGCCTTGATTTCGTCTTCATTGACCAGCTTGGCAGCTTCTTCATCTGTCAGCAGCTTCAAGGCCTCGGCGATCTTCACCTTGCGCTGCTTGCGCTTGGCATTCCCGATGTTGGCGAACATGCCTTTGAGCTGCTCGGCCATCTCGTCCATGCCGGGCGGGCCCATGATCTCAAGGGTCGGCTTCGGATCAGCAACTTCGATCTCGACCTCCTTGTCATGCAGCGAGCCTTCGCGAAGCCGCTTGCGCATCACTTGGCGGGCCGTATTGTCGACGGGTGGCGCAACGCTCAATCCAAAATCGCTGCTGGACTGCCTCGGCGGGGGCACCAGAATGTCAAGAACACGCTCTTCCGCCGCATCCTCGGCGCGCACGCGATGGCGGCGCATCGCCGATTCACGTTCTTGCTTGACGGCCATGTCCACCAAGTCGCGAATGATCGAATCGACATCCTTACCCACATAGCCGACTTCGGTGAACTTCGTCGCCTCCACTTTGATGAAGGGCGCATCGGCCAGCTTGGCAAGCCGCCGCGCGATCTCGGTCTTGCCGACGCCGGTGGGGCCGATCATCAGAATGTTCTTCGGGGTGATCTCCCCTCGTAAAGCCTCATCGACTTGCTGACGGCGCCAGCGGTTGCGCAGCGCAATCGCAACGGCGCGCTTGGCTGCGGCTTGCCCGACGATGTGGCGATCCAATTCAGAGACGATCTCCTGCGGTGTCATGCTGCTCATGGTTTTCAATCGGTTGCTAAGCCCGGCATCGGGCTGTTCCCTGACTGGCGGCACGCCATCGGGACCTGCGGAAAAGGCGGTAACGGTCAGGAACCCAGCGTTTCGATGATGTGGTTCTGATTGGTATAGATGCAAAGATCACCAGCGATCTCCAGGGACCGCTTGACGATGTCATTCGGCGCCATCTCGGTGTGCTGCAGCAATGCCCGGGCCGAAGCCTGTGCAAAGGCGCCACCAGAGCCAATCGCAACGATGCCGTATTCCGGCTCAAGCACATCACCATTGCCGGTAATGATCAGCGAAGTTTCCCTGTCGGCCACCGCCAGCATGGCTTCCAGCCGACGCAGAACGCGGTCGGTTCGCCAATCCTTGGTCAGCTCGATGGCCGCGCGGGTCAGATGGCCCTGATGCTTCTCCAGCTTGGCTTCAAAACGCTCGAACAACGTGAAGGCATCGGCCGTGGCGCCCGCAAAACCTGCCAGCACCTGATCACGATGAAGCTTGCGTACCTTGCGTGCAGAGGCCTTGACGATGATGTTGCCGAGCGTGACTTGGCCGTCGCCACCGAGCGCCACCAGATTGCCTCGTCGCACGCTCAGAATGGTCGTGCCGTGATAGTTTTCCATGGGGGTCAGATTCGGGCTGAGCCGAAGTATTCAAGCAAGGGTTGGCAAGTTTTTGCTTCGGATCGTTTGCGAATCCAAGCCGTACCGCTTGGCTCAGCAGTGAGCCCAACAATGAAAACAAGGCCGCTGACTTGCAGTGACCAAGTTTCACTTCGGTTGGCTTCGGCTCAGAACCGGTCGGTTGACCGGTTAGAGATTTCAAACGATCCGGACTTTGACTTTCGCATGCTCGTTGATGCCCATGGCACCAAAGAACAATGCCACCAGCCGATGCGAGTCGGAGAAGGTGACGGAGCGATTTTCACTGCGGCGCGCCAGCACCCAATTGAGCAGATCACCGGCTGCAATGAAATCTACGCGGATCAGGCGCGCGCATGACACATTGACGATCGTTGCCGAACCCAGCTCATTGTTCAGCTTCGTCAGCGTGTTGCTGATGTCGCCGACCAATTGACCCGACAGCTCGACACCGGCCACTTGAACCATGCCCGGCTCATCATGCAACTGCGATTCCAGGAAGCTGGTCGATACGTCGCTCAGCAAAGACATCGGCGGCGACTGCGTGCTCACGCTGGCTCCGCTGATCCTGACCTGGCACTGCGCGGGCTCCCACGATGGCGGGGAAACCTCATAGGTCACGCAATAGTCGATCGCCGCTTCATCGAATTGATCCGGCCGATTCGCCATGCGCAAGGCATCGAGGCGCAATTGCCAGAACACCGGATCGGCATCACGCACGCCCGTAGGCGCGGCTTCTTGCAGCACTTCCAACAGACGCTCGCCGCTCAGCCAGCGCATGTCCATCGGCTGGTTCATCCAGCTGCGGAACAGCTCGCTCAAGCGTGCCGAACCTTCGGCATCAATGCCGCGCAGCGCATTCCAATCGAACACCCACGGCAATGGCATTTGCAAGGTTTGCGAACGCAGTTTCGCCACCGCTTCGGCATCGATCGACACGGGAGACAACCAACCGACTTGCCCGTCTACACGTGCGCGGGGCTGGCGCTCTTCGCTGGCCGCTTCGGCCACCAGCTTCGGCATCGAGAACCATTGCGGCGCCGACCAACCGAACTGCTGCGCATAGTCGATGGCCAGGCTCTCGAACTTATGCTGCTGGCCGATCGCACGGTAAAGGTCAAAGATCGCAAGCCACGTCTCAGCATGCTGGGCCCGTGGCCCGCCCTGGCCGATCAATGAAGCCAAGGCCTGTTCGGACAATTCGAAATCGGCGTTGGCAAAGGCAATCACCGCCTCATCCAGCTCCGGGTCGTGGGCAACTTCGCGCAACTCGGCAAATTGGCCACCGAATTCGACGGAGCCGGCTTCAAGATCCAGCGGCGCCAGAGGTGAGAGGCCCGGCCCCATCACCACCGTCGTTGCGGTGGCCGACGCAGGCGCAACACGGGTAGCGCTGCCGTTGGTCGCGCTTCCCAAAGGCGCACGACGGGATTCCGCGCGGATGCCCTGCTCATCAGGCACGGTGCGGGCATAGCCAATCGCAGCGGGCTGCGTCGGTGCGTCGTAGAACTGAGGTGTTCGTCGCAGTGATGGCGAGGCCAGGCCGTCGCCTACCATTTGCTGTTCGATCTCATCGATCTTGGCTTTCACCCCGCCATCGGGCCGTGCAAGCTCAATGCGAACTTCCGAATCATCGATGCGCGAAGAGCCGCCCAAAGCTGCAAGTTGCTCGCCGGTTAGCCCTTCGCGACGCACCTTGCGCAGCATGTCGAATTCGCGCTTGCGGACGAAATCGTTGCGCCGCTTGCGCTCGATCATTGCCTTCAGTTCGGACTTGGCGTACTCGCTCTCGCGCGCCTCATCGGTAGGCGCACCGAGCTGAGCCCAGTCGGTAGCCGGATTGGCCACAAACTTGACAACTTTTCGGAAGAAGCTCCCGTTGTCTTTCGGGTCCGCCATGTCGGGAAGTAATCGCCTTGGTCAGTCGCCAAACATTTTCTGCTTCAGCTCTCGTCGCTGCTGGGCTTCGAGGGACAGTGTAGCGGTCGGGCGAGCGATCAG
>CAHJWV010000128.1 GCA_903643055.1 Burkholderiales bacterium
AACCCATCGGCAGCTGCACCGAGGCATACACGTCAATCACCGGCGTGCCGTGTTCGTCGCTCGCCACCACCACGCCCTGATCACCGCGAATGCCCAGAGCGACTGCACTCGGCGCCCCATCTTTGCGGCGCATCGGCAGCGAGCTTCTGGCCCCGTCGGCACGCGAAGGCAGGCACCAGGCCTGATCGACCGATTCCGCTGCGCACATCCGCACCTCGACATTCGGCCCCATGTCCGAAGTGTCGAAAAGCTGCTGCGTCATCAAACCCAATTGCTGCTGCGAAACCACCCAGCCGAGCAGCACCTTGTCTTTCATCACCGGCACGCGGGCGTAAGCCATCAAGCCCTCATGCCATTGCAATTCGAATTGCATCTGGGTGGCTTGCTTGAGCACGATGCCGGGCCAGGCGGGCACCACGAAATGGCCCTTCGATGGCAGGCGCGCCGTCGACTTCTCGAGTTCGAAGCGAATGCCGTTGAAATCTTCCGTCCACACCGAGGCAATCGCCTCGTTCAGTGCGCTCTCGGCTGCCGCGGGCTGCTCGCGCCAGCCTGCCATCGCGTGCATCACACCCGGCTGCGAGGCCAGCAGTGAGGCCAGTCGGCTGGCGCTGGCAAGCTGATAGCTGAAGGCCATCTCGCGCCGGTAGCCGCTCAGCTCCAGCCGCTCCTGCTCCGACTCCTGCAGCCGCGTCTGCACCGCCCAGAAGGTGGCAATACCCGTGACCACCACGACCGCGGTCAAGACCATCAGACTCATGATCGAGAGCCGAAAGTCCTCGCGCAACTCGGTCATCGGAACCCCACTGCGGTGATGCAGAATGCGCACCGTCAACAGCAGGAAGGCCAATGCCGGAGCGGGGCTGACGACGACCGAAGCCAGCCAGAACTCGCCGGTCGGCGGCCCCATCGTGATCGACATGGCGCCCAGCAGCGCGATTACCGTCAGCAGCAATGCAGGCAGCCAGCCCAGCAGTGCTGCGTGAGCCACGCGCATTTGTGAACGCTGTCGTGCCAGCAAAGGCAGGCTAGCGCAGCACAGGCCGGTGGCCATCAACGGCGAGACCTGACCGAGCGCAGCTCTCAGCGTCGGGCTCGACAGCTGCCATTGCGGTAACAGGCTCAACATCAATGCCGCGCAGCCCGACAAGGTTTGCGCTCGTGCCATCCAGCCACCTCGTTGACCATCGATCCCATGCCCGACACCGATACAGGCAAAGGCCAGCGCTGCGCCGGGCGTCACGCCATGGACGGCCGCAGCGAGCCAGGGCGGCAGCGGAACCCCTTGTTTCAGCAGGGCGAGCAGGGCCACCAGCAAACACAGTGCGGTCGTCGCCCACGGCACGAGCGTCGCGTGCGTGCGGGAAATCATCGCCAGACGGGGTCGAACTACGTCCACAACGGCTTTCGCAAAAATGGGTCTGCGCTTTGTATCGGCAGATTGGGCGCAATCTTTCGCAGACCAGCCTGGCCGAGGCCGGCGAGCACCGATTTCCCGATGCCCGCCACGCTCAGCAGTTTGGCCACGACACCCACTTGGCCCGTGCCGAATCGGCATGCACCTGCCCCGGCGGATGACGGGTGTAGAAACGTCACACCGCCCTGCCCTACACCTGCAGCAACTCGCTCAGCGACAGCCAGGCCGTTGCCGCGTCGCAGGGCCCTCGCCGACGACCGTGTGAGCCCAGTTCAATCGACAGTCAACGGCACCTGAACCGAGGCATCGACCTCGGAGCTGTCGATGTAGCCGATGGCATCGGGGTTGTCGGCCACGGCCTTCTTCAGCGCTGCACCGTTGGCCAGCACCTTGGGCTGCTGCGCTGCGCCGCTGAACACCAACCGCGCCCACAGAGCTTTGAGCTGGCTCGGCATCTCGCTGTAGAAGGCATCGCCAGCGTCCCGACAACGGCAGCGGCATCACGGCCGCATGTGGCTATTCGCCACCGGCTACAACGAAGCGATCGAAATCGAGCACGGCCAAAACCGCCGCAAGTTTGGCCTCGAACCCAAAGCGCGCGCACCGCAACAAGGCCAAGGCATGGCCCAGACCCGATCTCGCATCGATGCCGATAGTGATGGTGATGAAGCAAAGGCTCGGCGCCGACAAGATGTGCCGCGTTCTGTGTCACGAGCTTGAGCGCCATCTCCTTGACGCAGGCCTCTCTACCGCACCGTCGAGGACAACGTCACTGTTTCTATGGCAAGCGATCCGCGGCGGTCTATTTCCGCCGCACCTCGCTGGCCTGGCCGAAGCGCGGAATCAGGTCGCCGAGGACGAATTGAATAAGCTTCTCGCGCGAGGCCTCATCGAGGCTGGAACTGCGAAACGACACCGTAAACGCCATCGGCACGTTGTCGACCCAGCATTGGATTTGCTCGCCGGTGGGGGATGCACCCGAAACGTAGTCGCCTTGCGTGTCATTGTTGCCATGGCGCCAGGAAAAGTTCGGCATCGCCTCGACGATGAGATTGCACACCGCCTCTCCGCGCAACGTCGACGTTATGGTGATGGTAAGGAATTGAGTCATGGCCGCCCCATCATCACGTAATTTGTGGGTTGATCGTCGGGTTGCTCAGGGCGTGAAGGCGGGAAACCCGAAAAGTTTACATCTCGTTCGAGGCGACGGGACCACTTGTTCTGAAACCTGTCGAGATTGGGAAACGTCGCGTTCATCGAAGGTGTGTCGTAAAGACCGTGAACGTGGTGCGGTTTGCACCCGTTTGATCTGGCGTTCCTGCATAAAGCGGGGTTGGTGCGTGCGAGATACTAACGATGAGCTGTTCTGATGCAATAAGCCTGTCGAAGAGAATGCGGAATGCATTCCTGCTAACTCGACCCGGCTAAGCCGGCATTGACCACGGAGCGGACTGATCGCCCGTTCGCCGACCGAGACCGGGCTCTCGGTGAAGTCGCCATGACACCAGATTGAAATGGCACAGGCATCGCTGGATGTGATCACAATGCGCGGAAGCCCAGTGCGCTGTACCAAGCAGAGACCGAACGCCGCGCATGGGTGGCGTTATCTCGCCTTTACTTGCACAACTTTTAGCAGCCGCGGCAGACCAACGGCGGCATCACTGCCGCTTCTCGTCGCAGCACAGCACCAGCGCCTGCTCGGGCGGGCTCATGTACAGGCCCACAATGTCTTCGAGCTTCTCGGCGAACTTCGGGTCACGCGAGACCTTGAAGCCACGCACCAGAGCTTCAGGCCGTTGGCCTGCGAGTGGCGCATCACCGTGCTTGGGCTGACCTTGAGCACCGCAGCCATCTTGCGCGTACTCCAGTGCGTGGCCGCCTCGGGCGTACTCTGCGTGGCTAACTCCACCAACTTCCTCACGTCCACCTTCACTGGCGGCGCGCCGCGTGGCAGGTCCCGTTCATTGCCTTGAAGTCCGCACTCCAGGTCGCGCTCGCGCCAGCGAGCGACCTGGATGCGCCCGACGAAAAAAGCCGGTGATCTCCGTCAATCAACGTTCAACAGCACCTGAACCGAGGCATCGACCTCGGAGCTGTCGATGTAGCCGATGGCATCGGGGTTTTCTGCCACCGCCTTTTTCACCGCCGCGCCGCTGTCCAGCACCTTCGGCGGCTGCGCCGCGCCGCTGAACACCAGCCGTGCCCACAAGGCCTTGATTTGGCTCGGGGTCTTGCCCGCCACCTTGCTGTAGAAGGCATCGCGGATCGCCGCGCCCTCGGGTTGATCGAGCAGTACCGCCTGGCCCGCGCCCGGCAGCTTCGGGGACTTGGCCAGAAAGATCTGGCTCACCTGATCGGCATTCAGCTTTGTGGCAGGGCTCTTCGCCCCCACCACCACCGCCACGCCGGCTTGTGCCCACAACGGAAGACTGAGCAAGGCCATGGCCACGACCTTCGACGCCAATCCTGTGCATGTGTTCTTCATGGCGATTCCTTTCAGAACACGAAGTCGACCGCGGCCGTGAAGACACCGTAATGCCCTCCGGGCACGAAGCCGGGTTGGATATTCGTCAGAAAGCCATGCGCCCCTTCGGGATGGCTGACGCGGTCGTACTGCAGCTTGAGATCGGCGCTCTTCGCGAAATCCCAGCGCAAGCCCAGGCT
>CAHJWV010000129.1 GCA_903643055.1 Burkholderiales bacterium
TATCTGCAGCCGCAACCCACCGCCGTGAAGGCGACCACGACAAAGGTCGATGCCGAACTCGCCCTGCAGGCCGGGCCGCAACTGGTGGTGCCGATCCTGAACGCCCGCTATGCGTTGAACGCTGCCAATGCGCGCTGGGGCTCGCTGTATGACGCGCTTTACGGCACCGACGCGATCGCCGAGAAAGACGGCGCCGAACGCGCTGGCACCTACAACCCGATCCGCGGCGCGAAGGTCGTCGAATACGCTCGCCACGTGCTGGACGGTGCGGCGCCGCTGAAGAGTGGGTCGCACATCGAATCGACCGGCTACCGCATTGAAGGCGCGCAGTTGGTGGTCGAACTGAAATCTGGCCAGACGACCAGCCTCGCCGAGCCATCGCAGTTCATCGGCTACCAGGGCGACGCGGCTGCGCCGTCGTCGGTGCTGTTGCGCCATCACGGGCTGCACATCGATGTGCGCATCGACCGCGAGACGGCAATCGGCAAGGCCGACCCGGCCGGCGTCAGCGATCTGGTGCTCGAAGCGGCGCTGTCGACCATCCTCGATCTCGAAGACTCGGTAGCGGTGGTCGATGCGCAAGACAAGGTGCTGGCTTACGGCAATTGGCTGGGCATCTTGAAAGGCACGCTGACCGAGCAGGTCAGCAAGGGCGGCAAGACCTTCACCCGCGGCCTGAACCCGGACCGCGTCTACACCGGCCCGCAAGGCGGTGAAGTCACGCTGCATGGCCGCTCGCTGATGTTCGTGCGCAATGTCGGCCACCTGATGACGAACCCGGCGATCCTCGATGCCGAGGGCCGTGAGATTCCCGAGGGCATCCTGGACGCCGTCATCACGACGACCATCGCGCTGCACGACCTGCAGCGCACGCATCAGCCCGGCATCAAGAACTCGCGCACCGGCTCGGTCTACATCGTCAAGCCAAAGATGCATGGCCCGGCCGAGGTGGCGTTCGCGGCCGAGCTGTTTGGCCGCGTCGAGCAGCTGCTGGGCTTGCCGGACAGCACCGTGAAGCTGGGCATCATGGACGAAGAGCGCCGCACCAGCGTCAACCTGAAAGCCTGCATCGCGGCCGCGGCATCACGGGTGGCGTTCATCAACACCGGCTTCCTGGACCGCACCGGCGACGAGATGCACACCGCGATGCTGGCCGGCCCGATGCTGCGCAAAGGCGACATGAAGACCAGCGCCTGGATTCAGGCCTATGAGAAGAGCAACGTGCTGGTCGGGCTGGGCATGGGATTGCGCGGGCGTGCGCAGATCGGCAAAGGCATGTGGGCGATGCCCGATCTGATGGCGGCGATGCTGGAGCAGAAGGTCGCGCACCCGAAGGCCGGCGCCAACACCGCCTGGGTGCCGTCGCCAACCGCGGCCACGCTGCATGCGCTGCACTATCACCAGGTCGACGTGTTCGCGGTGCAAAAGGAACTGGAAGCCACCGATGCTGATGCGGCGCGCGATGACTTGCTGAACCACCTGCTGCAGATCCCGGTGGTGAAGGAAGCCGGCTGGTCGGCCGCCGAGCGCCAGCAGGAACTCGACAACAACGTGCAAGGCATCCTCGGTTATGTGGTGCGCTGGATCGATCAGGGCGTGGGTTGTTCCAAGGTGCCCGACATCCACAACGTCGGCCTGATGGAAGACCGCGCGACCCTGCGCATCAGCAGCCAGCACATCGCGAACTGGCTGCATCACGGCGTCGTGACATCAGCCCAAGTGACCGAGACCTTCCAACGCATGGCGGCGGTGGTCGACCAGCAAAACGCCGGTGACCCGCTGTACCACGCGATGAGCGGGCGCTTTGACGCGTCGGCGGCCTACCAAGCCGCACTCGACCTGGTGTTCAAAGGCCGCGAGCAGCCCAGCGGCTACACCGAGCCGCTGCTGCACGCCTGGCGCTTGAAGGTGAAGGCCTTGCACTGAACCGCTTTCAGGGGCCGGCAGGCCCTTGGCTTTGGAGATAGATCGAGCTTGATAACGCGGCACCTTCGGGTGCCGTTTTTTTTGCGTCCTCCGGCTGAATGCCCTTGACTCGGCGTTGAAGGGCGCTCGCCTCCCGGCGAGCGCGCCCCTGTCGACCCACAGCCTTATTGCAAGCCGGCTCGTCTAGGGTTAACCCGTTAAAAGCAGGGGGGAAAGTCCCAACGAAATAAGCGTTCGAAGGCCTTCAAACAAATGCACGGCCGTTCTAAATTTCGCCGCGGCTTGCGCTTACATGCATTGCATCAAGCGCCGGCTGACACAGAGGCCGGCCCTCCCGGGCCGACTAAAGACCTCAACCCAAACTGGAGCGAGACAGATGGACAAGACAACCTTGCGCGGCCGTGCGTCGCGTGCTTACGGCTCGGTGGCTTTGGCTTGCGGGCTGGCGTTGGGCGCTGCGTCGCCCGCGATGGCCGACAGCTATGCGCAGACCAAATACCCGGTGGTGATGGTGCACGGCATGCTGGGCTTCACCGCGATCGGCCCACTCGACTACTTCTACGGCATCGGCAGCGCCTTGCGCTCCAGTGGCGCGGTGGTCTATACGCCGAGCGTCTCGGGCGCCAATTCATCGGAGGTGCGTGGCGAACAGCTGCTGCGCCAACTGCGCGCGTTGAAAGCGGCCTACGGCGACGAGAAGTTCAACCTGATCGGCCACAGCCATGGCGGGCCGACGGTGCGTTATGTTGCTTCGGTGGCGCCGGAACTGGTGGCATCGATCACCACCGTGGGTGCGCCGCATCAGGGCAGCAAGGTGGCCGATGCGATTGAAGCCGCAGCGTCGGGATCGGGAACCACCGTGCTGGTATCGAACATCGTCAACGCCTTGGCCAAGCTGATCGGCTTCTTATCGGGTGCCGATCCTGAATTGCCGCAAGACTCTTTGGGCTCGCTGCAAGCGCTCAACAGCGCGGGCGCAGCGATCTTCAACCAGCGCTATCCGGAAGGTGCACCGACCCAGCCCTGCGGCCAGGGTCCGGCAGAGGTCAACGGCGTGCGCTATTACTCGATGAGCGGCGCCAGCGTGGCGACGAACCCCTTCGACGTCAGCGACTTGCTGATGGTGTCCTCCAGCGCTGCCTTCGGCTGGGAAGACAACGACGGCCTGGTCAGCCGTTGCTCCAGCCATTGGGGCACGGTACTGCGTGACAACTACGGTTGGAATCATCTCGATGAGGCCAATCAGGTCTTCGGGATGCGTGGCCTGTTCACCTCGGACCCGGTGTCGGTCTACCGCAGCCAAGTCAATCGTTTGAAGGTGGCCGGCTTGTGAAAAACCTTCCTGCAGGATTGATTCACCCGGTGCCGCAGCCCACCGCGACGCCTCAACCCGACCCGTCAAGACGGCACACGCATGGACCACTGGCCGGGCTCGCGCTGGCTTGCGCGGCGGTGGCTGCGGCCACCGCGGTGTTGACTTGGTTCGATGCCCGCCGACCCGTGCCCGCACCTCAAGCGACGCCAAAGGCCATGGTCTGGCGCACCAGCCCGTTGGCCGAGGGCGGGCCTGGTGCGGTGGCGGCTGCGCAGACCGAGGCGTTTGACGTGGCCGCAGCCGCGCGGCAGCGGGTCATGAAGGTCTGGCAGACCGGCTCGCTGCGCGGCTCTGAAGTCGGTGGCGACTGGGGCCGCTGGGTCGAGCATGTGCTTCAGCCCGGCGCCTCGTTGCGCCGCCGCTTCGATTACCTGCTGACGACGCTGGGCGAGGTAGACCACACCGACCTGCGCTACTGGGTCGAGCATCAGGTGACGACGGACATCGATGCGGCGGCCGCATCTCAGGTGCTCACGGTCTGGGACCGCTACATCAGGCTGCAACAGCACCGATTCAGCGAAGGCCTGAACCCGAAGGACGAGCGCAGCTGGCAGGCGGCGCTGGCCGAGCGATCGCGGGTGCGCGTGCAGATCCTCGGCGCGGATTGGGCGAAGGCCTTCTATGCCGATGAGGAGCAGAGCTTTGCCGAATTCACGCAGCGAAGGTTTGCGCCGAAGGCGGTGAACGATGCACTGCCGGCAGGCGCGGCGAGCCCAGCCTCGCTCGACTCGGGCGCGGATGCCTCGCTGTTGGTGCCGCCGCCTTTGGCCTCGTTGAGCGCTGACGATCAGCGGCAATTGCAGCAGCGGCGGACCGCTCAGTTCGGTGCCGAAGCGGCTGAGCGCCTGCGCGCCGAAGACCTGGCCTGGGCTGCCTGGGAGCAGCGCCTCGGCGAGGCCCGGCAGCAGATGCAGTCGATCGCCCGTGCGCCGGAACTGTCAGCGTTACAACGCAGTCAAGCGCAAGACGCCTGGTTGCGTGAGCGCTTCTCCGGCAGTGAGTTGTTGCGAGCCCAGGCGATGTTGCGCGCAGGGTCATAGCACGGACATAGCAAGGACATAGAACCCGATCGCTGCACGGGGCCTCGCGGCGCGGCGACGACTCGCCGCGAGGCTTACGACTACGATCGCCGGGTGCCTTCTTCCGCTGCGCCTCCCTCTCATCCGACCCTGAATCATCTGCAGGAGCGCCACGGCCCCAGCTACCGCTGGCGTGTGCTGCTGACCGTGATGCTGGCAACGATGGCGTCGCTGATGGCCTCGACCATCGTCAACGTGGCCCTGCCCGACATGAGCCGTGTGTTCACGCTCGGGCAAGAGCGGGCGCAGTGGCTGTCGGCCGGCTTCATGGCCGCGGTGACGGTCGCGATGCTGGCCACGCCCTGGCTGCTGGGCCGATTTGGCTACCGTCACACCTACACGGCGGCGGTCTGGCTGCTGATGCTGGGCGGCATCAGCGGCGGGCTGGGCGGCAGCTTCGAGTGGGTGCTGGCAATGCGGGTGGTCGAAGGGGTGTCGGCCGGCGTGCTGCAGCCGATCCCGGCGGTCATCATCTTGCACATCTTCGGCCGCCAGGAGCAGGGCCGGGCGATGGGCATCTTCGGCTTTGGCGTGGTGCTGGCACCGGCGCTCGGGCCGAGCATCGGCGGCGTGCTGGTCGAGATGTTTGGTTGGCGCTCGATCTTTTTTGTCGTCGTGCCGTTCTGCATGTTGTCGCTGTGGCTCACGCGCCGCTACCTGCCGCACAGCTCGCCGGGCATCGATGAAGTCAATCAAGACCGCCGCCGTTTCGACTGGCCGGGCTGGCTGCTCTTGTCGGTGTCGGTGCTCAGCGGCATGAACGGTCTGGTGTTGATGCATGCGCCGTCGGCAAAGGCGTTCGGCCTGCTGTTCATCTGCCTGTGCACCGCCGCGGCGTTCGTGTGGCGCCAGCGGCGGGCCGAGCATCCGTTGATGGTCTTCGAGCTGTTCCGGCTGCGCTCGTTCAACATGGGCAGCT
>CAHJWV010000130.1 GCA_903643055.1 Burkholderiales bacterium
GGATAGCCCTTCTTCAGCTCGATACCGGCGAAGGCCTTGCCTTCCAGCCTGCGCCGCCAGAATGGAGTGAGCAGGCGGAATTCCTCATCCTTCTCACCGGCAGCGATGGCATCGAAATACTCTGCCTTGAGGGAAGCCGACAATGACTGCGAGATTGCGGCGACCACTGCGCCCAAGCTTCATGGCTGCTGCACCTTTAGCACTGGAATCTGTCTTTGATGTGGTCGTTGTAGTAGGCACCTTTTGATGCAGCACGCAGAAGCCCTTCAAAGATGTGACTTGGTACGCCACAGAAATCGTAGGTTTCTCCCTGCTGAAATGTGATCTTCATTCGCATAGTCTGCTCGTCGTAGCCGACGGCGGACATGGCGGTTGAGTGGACTCGAATCATCTCCATCGGGGACTCTCCTTCAGAAGCGCCTAACCTTATTTAGGGAGCAAGCCTGATGGATATCGTGGCTTTTCGCTTCCCTAACTCCACATTGTTTTAACCCTTATTCATGGGCTTCATTAATCTTTGAATCCAAGTTGTAGTTTCGAGCTCGTCTCAATGAAAATCCCGACTCTCGGTAGCTAACCTGCCAAGCAACGGCGTCAGGTCCACCAGATGCCCGGCAATGAGATTGCAGACCTCGCCCGCACGCTGCCAGGTTCCATAGACCGCCAACAGCCGCGAATCCAGCAAAGGCTTGCGCTGCTTCTCCCGAATCCGCTTCCAGCAAATGACCTGCACGACACCGGTCTCATCCTCCAGGCTCACAAAGATCGTCCCGCTTGCCGTGTCCGGCTGCTGACGCAGGGTCACGATGCCGGCGTAGCGCACCAGTCGACCATCGGGCTGCTGCAGCAGCTCCTGCGCAGACATCAGCCTGCGTTCGATCATCTGCGCACGCAGCAACGCCATCGGATGGCTCCGCAAGGTCAGGCCCAGCGATGCGTAATCAAAGACGATCTCTTCACCCTCCGATGCTGGCTTGAGTTCGAGCACGGTCTCATCGAATGCGGCTTCGCGCAATAACGCCGATGGTGAGCGCCAGGCCGCGGCATCCCAGACTTGCTGACGCCGATGTCCGGACAAGCTGCGCAGCGCATCGGCCGCGGCCAGCAACTTCATGTCGGCTTGATCCAAGCCGGCACGCCGGGCCAGATCCTCGGCGCTGTCGAACACCTGCGCTTGCCTGGCCACCACGATGCGATCCGCTGACGCAGCTTTGAGCCCCGAGACCATGCGCAAGCCCAGCCGCACGGCTGGCGCATGCGGCAGATCCTCCAATGTGCAATCCACCTCGCTGCTCATCACGTCCACGGCGCGCACATCGACCTGATGCCGCTTCGCGTCCTGGACCAACTGGCTCGGCGAATAGAAGCCCAAGGGCTGCGAGTTGAGCATCGCGCATAAAAACTCGGCCGGGTGATGACACTTGATCCAGCAACTGGCATAGACCAGCAGCGCAAAGCTGGCCGCGTGGCTCTCCGGAAAGCCGTACTCGCTGAAACCATGGATCTGCTTGAAGATCGCCTCGGCAAACTCCAGCGCATAACCCCGTGAAGTCATGCCATCCACGATCTTGGCGTGGTACTTCTGAAGGCCGCCTTTGCGTTTCCAAGCCGCCATGGCGCGACGCAGCTGATCGGCTTCACCAGGTGTGAATCCCGCCGCGCTGATTGCGATCTGCATCACTTGCTCCTGGAATACGGGCACGCCCAGCGTGCGCCCGAGGGCTTCCTCTAGCGCCGCGCTCGGATAGCTCACCGGCTCCAAGCCTTGCCGCCGTCTCAGGTAGGGATGGACCATGCCGCCGACGATCGGTCCCGGTCGAACCAAGGCGACTTCGACGACCAGGTCGTAGAAGCGACGCGGCAACATGCGCGGCAGCATGCTCATCTGCGCACGGCTCTCGATCTGGAACACACCAACGGTGTCGGCCTTGCAGATCATGTCGTAGGTCACCGGGTCTTCCGGTGGAATGTCCTGCAGAGCAAACACGGCACCTTGCCGCATACCGATCAAATCCAGCGACTTGCGGATCGCGGTGAGCATGCCCAGTGCGAGGCAATCGACCTTCAGCAGGCCGAGCACATCCAGATCGTCCTTGTCCCATTCGATGACGGTGCGATCCGGCATGGACGCGTTCTCGATCGGAACCAGGCGCGACAAAGGACCTTTGGTGAGCACAAAGCCCCCGACGTGCTGGCTGAGGTGCCTGGGAAAGCCGATCAGCTGCTCCGTCAGATGCAGCAGCTGCTGCACTTGCAGATCGTCCGGCGACAAGCCGGCCTCCAAAAGCCGATCCACCTGCACCGCCGCACCATCGAACCAACGGTGATCCGTGGCCAGGCGGTCCACGACTTCCAACTCAAAGCCCAGAGCCTTGCCCACGTCTCGGATCGCGCTCTTCGGCCGATAAGAGATGACGACCGCCGTGATCGCGGCGCGCTCGCGCCCATATTTTCGGTAGAGGTACTGCAATACCTCTTCGCGGCGTTCATGTTCGAAGTCGATATCGATGTCGGGTGGCTCGTTGCGCTCACGACTGATGAAGCGCTCAAACAGCACCGACATCCGCGCCGGATCGACCTCCGTCACACCCACGCAGTAGCAGACGACCGAGTTCGCGGCCGACCCGCGGCCCTGACAGAGGATGTGCTGTGACCTCGCAAAGGTAACGATGTCAGCGACAGTCAAAAAGTAATGCTCGTACTTCAGCTCGGCAATCAGTTCCAGCTCGTGCTCGATCTGCTGCGAGACCTTGGCCGGCATGCCTTGCGGCCAGCGCCGCCCGGCGCCTTCATACGTGATCCGTCGAAGATAAGAGGCCGGCGTGTGCCCAGGCGGCACGACCTCGTCCGGGTATTGGTAGCGCAGCTCGTCCAAAGAAAATTTGCAGCGCGCCACAACGTTCAAAGTCTCTGCTAATAACTCGGCTGGATAGGTTTGCCCAAGCCGCAGCCGCGTGCGCAGATGCCGCTCGGCATTGGGCTGCAGGTCCATACCGCAGGCGGTGAGCGGCCTGCCGAGCCGCACTGCCGTCATCACGTCCTGCAGCGGCTTTCTCGACCGGACGTGGAAATGCACATCGCCAGTGGCCACGAGCGGAATGGCGCTCAGTTCGCTGACCTGGCGCAAACGGTACAGCCACATCTCATCGTCGAGCAGGCGCAGCAGTTCCACCCCGATCCAGCAACGCCCGAGGAACTGGGTCAGCAACCAGCGTGCGATCGCATCCAACTGCGCCTGCTCGGCCATGCGTTGCGGTGAGACCAGCACCACGCAGTCGGCAAGCGCGTCGCCTTGGACCTGATCGATGCTCAAGCGATAGGTGCCTTTCTCGGACGCGCGACGCAGCCGGGTGATGAACTCGCAAAGGTTGCCGTAGCCGTTCAGGTTGCAAGCCAGGACGGTCAACACGAAGGGTCCACACGACCGCCGATCGCCTTTCGCGTCGCTTTCGGCGTCAGGCTGCGCATCGACCTGGAACTGCGCGCCGTGCAACAAGCTGAGACCGCATTCCTTGGCCGCGGCATAGGCACGCACGGCACCCGCCATGCTGCACTCATCCGTGAGGGCCAATGCCCGGTAACCCAGCGCATGGGCGCGCTGAACCAACTCTTCCGGCTGGCTGGCTCCTTTCAGAAAACTGAAATTGCTCAAGCACCGCAACTCGGCGTAATCCGGTACCGCTGGCAGCATCGGCGACGGCACCGATAGCGGCACTGGAGGCATTGGCGGCAGGTCCTCACCCATGGAGCAACGATCAGGCGAAGCGCCCGTGCAAGAACCAGGCAGCTTGATCGTCCAGGCGGGTCTGGAAGATCGACAGCAGACCAGCTTCATCGCTCAGTGCGACCCAATAGTCGCGAGAGACGTGCCGCGTGATCGTCTGGCCGTTGACCTCGGTGCGATCCCACCAGCCCCCTTCGAC
Organism: Burkholderiales bacterium; assembly: GCA_903643055.1. The sequence continues at coordinate 3,924 of CAHJWV010000130.1, forward strand.
ACGGTGGGGACCGAGGAGCGGTTGCAGCACGCCCTGATAGATCGGCCGATGCCCGCGCAGAGCCAGCCGCAGCGGCTGCGCAAGCAGAAAGGTCGGTTGCGGTACCGCTACCGACCGGCTGGCCTCGCGCGGGCGGTGCACGGGCGCTTGAGGCGCCGGGTGCCAATGGCACATCCATTCCGGGCGGTGATCTTCGCGCAGCTGGGGCCGCAGCACGCGCTGCGGACCGAGCCGAGCGGCGATGCGCTCCAGCGCGAGCGCCAAGCCTTCGCCGGCCGCCTGAGGTTCAGGAAACAGCGTGAGGCTGGGCGGAGCCATCGATTCAACCTCGATCGCTTCCAATTCCAGATCTCCGACCGGTGCCAACAGCTCCAACTGAGCGAGATGTTCGGCGAGCAGCCGGGTGAGGTGCTCGATGTCCCGTGTGGCCTGGGCGGTGCGCACCGTCAACGCACCGCCGTCACCGGCTGACTTCGCACGCATCACGTCATGCCACCAGCGCAGTGTGAATGCGGTAACACCGGCATGCCGGGCGGCCAACCATCCCGTCATCTGCAGCAGCAATCGGCGAGCACCCTGCAGCAGGGCCGGCGCCAATTCCACGCGCGACATCAGTTCCACGCGTTGCCGAAACACCTCCGGCAGCGTGGCCCAGTGGTGTGCCTCTGGCCGAAGGCCATAAGCCTGATCGAGGGCTTGCAGCAGCAGGCCGTCGAAACGACGGCTCAGACCGCCGCGCGGCAAGCTGCGAACCTCACCCAGCGTGCGGCAGCCGAGGCGGATCAATGTCGCGCGGTGAGCCGCCACCGACGTCAATGTCTCGATCGGCAAGACATCGAGCAACTGCGGCAGCGGGCGTGACAAGCCGTTGGACTGTCCGGCACGGGCGAGTGCGACGGCAGCACCACTCGTGGGTGCCCAGGCGCGATGAGTGACGCCCAGCTCGGCGCTCTCGTCGCGAATCCGTTCGATCAGTCGGCGTCGACCGCCGAACAAGCGCAAGCTGGCCTCGACCTCCATGACGATGGCGGGGGCGACGTCCGCTTCCAAGACGGCCACCCTGGGTGTGAACTGCAAGCACCAGGTGGCCAGGCCACTCAGGGCTTCAGCGCGCGCCGAAGGGCTGCAAGGCAGGGCGGGAAGTAGCGCGGCCCACAGCATGGGACACCTCGACCGGCAGGCCGTCTCGAATGCGCCGCGCCGCCAGCAGCGCACTGGGCTCGCGCAGGCGGGGCGTCAACAGGGCATCGAGACCGAAGGGCACAGAGGGAAGTTGCAGCAGGCCGTCGTGAGTGGCGCCTTTGCGTTTGACGATCTGCAGCTCCAGCGTCCAATCCAGGCCGGCGCGCAGCATCACGCGCAGCGGTGCGGCCGAGGGCTCGTTTGCCGCAGCGGCAGGCCGACACAGGATCACGGGGCCGTCACAACTCTGCGCACAGACTTGAAGGCGGCGGATCTGCTCGGGGCGCACCTGCGGCAACCAGGCCACCAGCAGGCCGGCGGCGTTGGCCTTGATCAGCTGCTCCGTGCTCCATAGCCGCTCGGCCGGCGTGTCGGCTTGAATCCAGACCAGATGCCGCTCATCCAGGCCGGCATGCCGCAGGCCTGGAAGGTGAGGATGCATCGGCGGGGAGACGAGCACGATCCGACGCATCGCCGGGCTCAGCAGTCGCCATTCGGCCACAGCGGGCTGGGGTTGCAGC
>CAHJWV010000131.1 GCA_903643055.1 Burkholderiales bacterium
CACAGGAGCCGGTGCGGCGGCCGGCGCGGGCGCCGCGGGTGCGGGTGCGGGTGCGGGTGCGGGTGCAGAGCTTGCGGGTGCGGAAGCCGCAGGCACAGCCGCGCCCTCGCCCGCCGACTCCATCAGCAACAGCAAGGAGCCTTGGCTGATCTTGTCGCCAAGTTTGATCTTCAGCTCCTTCACCACGCCGCCATGCGTCGACGGGATTTCCATCGACGCCTTGTCGCTCTCCACCGTCAGCAGCGACTGATCGACTTTCACGGTATCGCCGGGTTTAACCAGCAATTCGATGATTTCGACATCCTTGAAGTCGCCGATGTCCGGGACTTTGACTTCCACCAGGGCCATGTTTTTTTTCTCCGCGAATTACGCGTACAGCGGGTTGATCTTGTCAGCGTTGATGCCGTACTTCTGGATCGCTTCGGCCACGCGGGCCAAAGGCACCGTACCTTCTTCGGCCAGGCCTTTCAAGGCCGCGACCACGATGTAGTGACGGTTGATCTCGAAGTGCTCGCGCAGCTTGGTGCGGAAGTCGCTGCGGCCGAAGCCATCGGTGCCTAACACTTTATAAGTGCGGCCCCGCGGCAGGAACGCGCGAATCTGCTCGGCGTAGTTCTTCATGTAGTCGGTCGAGGCGATGACCGGGCCGATGAACTTCTCGAGTTGCTGCGCGACATAAGGCACGCGCGGCGTCTCGGTCGGGTGCAGCAGGTTCCAACGCTCGGCGTCCTGGCCGTCGCGGGCCAGCTCGTTGAAGCTCGGGCAGCTCCAGATGTTGGCAGCCACGCCCCAGTCTTTTTCCAGCAGCTCCTTGGCCGCGATCGATTCGCGCAAGATCGTGCCCGAGCCCAGCAGGTTGACGCGAGGCGTGCGCTTCGGGCCTTCTTCGAGCAGGTACATGCCCTTGATGATCTCTTCCTCGGTGCCAGCACGCAGGCCCGGCATCGGATAGTTCTCGTTGAGCAGCGTCAGGTAGAAATAGACGTTCTCCTGCTTCTCGACCATGCGCTTCAGGCCATGGTGCAGGATCACGCCGACTTCATGCGCGAAGGTCGGGTCGTAACTGATGCAGTTGGGAATGGTGCCGGCCAGGATGTGGCTGTGGCCGTCTTCGTGCTGCAGGCCTTCGCCGTTCAGCGTCGTGCGGCCCGAGGTGCCGCCGAGCAGGAAGCCGCGCGCCTGCATGTCGCCAGCTGCCCAGGCGAGATCACCGATCCGCTGGAAGCCGAACATCGAGTAGTAGACGTAGAACGGCACCATGATGCGGTTGTTCGTCGAGTACGACGTGGCGGCCGCGATCCAGCTGCTCATGCCACCGGCTTCGTTGATGCCTTCCTGCAGGATCTGACCATCGGTCGATTCGCGGTAGTACATCACCTGGTCTTTGTCGACCGGGGTGTAGTTCTGGCCGTCCGGGTTGTAGATGCCGACCTGGCGGAACAGGCCTTCCATGCCGAAGGTGCGGGCCTCGTCGACCAGGATCGGCACCGCACGCGGGCCGATTTCCTTGTCGCGCAGCAACTGTGTCAGAAAGCGCACATAGGCCTGGGTGGTGCTGATCTCGCGGCCTTCGGCGGTGGGCTCGAGCACCGACTTGAAGGCCTCCAGCTCGGGCACCTTCAACTGCTCGTCGGCCTTGGTACGGCGGTGCGGCAGGTAGCCGCCCAGCGCCTGGCGGCGCTCGTGCAGGTACTTCATTTCCGGCGTGTCGTCGGCCGGCTTGTAGAACGGGATGCCGGCGGCGATCTGCTCGTCGTTGACCGGGATGTTGAAGCGGTCGCGGAAGATCTTGATGTCTTCGTCGGTCAGCTTCTTGGTCTGGTGCGCGTTGTTCTTGCCTTCACCGATCTTGCCCATGCCGAAGCCCTTGACGGTCTTGATCAGCAAGACGGTCGGCTGGCCCTTGTGGTTCACCGCGCGGTGGTAAGCCGCATACACCTTCTGCGGATCATGGCCGCCGCGGTTCAGGCGCCAGATGTCGTCGTCGCTCATCTTCGCGACCATCTCCAACAGCTTCGGATGGCGGCCGAAGAAGTTCTTGCGCACGAAGGCACCGTCGTTGGCCTTCATCGCCTGGTAGTCACCGTCGACGGTGTCCATCATCACCTTGCGCAGGATCTCTTCCTTGTCGCGCGCCAGCAGCGGGTCCCAGTACGAGCCCCAAATCAGCTTGATGACGTTCCAGCCGGCACCGCGGAACTCGCCTTCGAGCTCCTGGATGATTTTGCCGTTGCCACGCACCGGGCCATCCAGGCGCTGCAGGTTGCAGTTGACGACGAAGATCAGGTTGTCGAGCTTCTCGCGTGCGGCCAGGCCGATCGCGCCCAGCGATTCCGGCTCGTCCATCTCGCCGTCACCGAGGAACACCCAGACCTTGCGGTTGGCGGTGTTGGCAATGCCGCGGGCATGCAGGTACTTCAGGAAGCGCGCCTGATAGATCGCCATCAGCGGGCCCAGGCCCATCGAGACGGTCGGGAACTGCCAGAACTCGGGCATCAGCTTCGGATGCGGATAGCTGGACAGGCCCTTGCCTTCGACTTCCTGGCGGAAGTTCAGCAGTTGCTCTTCGCTGATGCGGCCTTCCAGATAAGCGCGGGCGTAGATGCCGGGCGACGAATGGCCTTGGATGTAGAGCAGATCACCGCCATGCTCTCTGCCAGGTTCAGCGTTCTCGGCATGCCAGAAGTGGTTGAAGCCGGCGCCGAACATCGTGGCCAGCGAGGCGAACGACGAGATGTGGCCGCCAAGGTCACCGCCATCGGCGGGGTGAAGCCGGTTGGCCTTCACGACCATCGCCATCGCGTTCCAGCGCATGTAGGCGCGCAGGCGTTCTTCGATGTCGTTGTTGCCGGGCGTGCGTTCTTCCTGGTCGACAGGAATGGTGTTCACGTAAGCGGTCTTGGCCGAGAACGGAATGTCGATGCCGGCCTGGCGCGCATGGTCGATCAGCTGTTCGAGCAGGAAATGGGCACGTTCCTCGCCCTCACTGCCGATGACGGCTGACAGCGCGTCGAGCCACTCAC